>CALMIC010000235.1 GCA_937864065.1 uncultured Cellvibrionales bacterium
AGGTGAACACTGCCAGCACCAGCGAAACGGCCAGTTTCAGGAGGGAATGCACAATTTTCATGCAGCGAGGGTAACACAAGTTTTTTCTGCCCGAACCGGCACGTGGGCGCTATGGCAGGACGGCAGGCATGGTGGTACAAAGGGGACATGAAGCGGCAGGCCAGGGGGACGGCAAGTGGCAGACCAGGACAACCATAACGACAGAGGCAGCAGGATTAGCGGGATGGTGCAGCAGGCACGCGACAGCGTGAGTACCCGCCTGCTCGAGATGGCACAGCCGGATGGGCCACCCGACGGCATGGCCTACAACGTCGTGTTCACCGGCCGGCTCACGCTGCCGGAAGATCAGGCTGTGGCCAATGTCGCCGCCTTCTTCAAGCTCGGCCAGGTAAATGCCCGCCGCCTGCTGCAGGCCGGCCGTATCCTGAAAAGCTATCCCGACAAGTCGCCGGCCGACAAGCTGGCGCGGATACTGTCACGGGAAGGAGTCGAATGCCGCGTAGAACTGGAAGTGCCCGAACAGGAAGACACTCCCGGCACCGTACAGAAAATGGCGTTTGCGCTGGAAGCCGTGCAGATCCCCGAGATCCGCTTGCCGGATTACCGCCAGTTTGCCCGTCGCCATGCGCCGGCACTGGCCTTGGCAGCAGTCGTGCCGGTACTGCTGGTGCTGTGGCTGTGGTTCAGGCCGCCGGTCATCGGTGGCGACACGCTGGAAGAGTACCAGGCCAGCGTCGATCATCTGGTCGAAAAGGCCGAACCCGGCAAAGGTCCGGCCATCCGCCATGCAGTGACCTTGCTGACCGCTGCCGCTGCCGAGGCCCAGCGCCAGAGCACCACCACGGATCCGCAGACCGCCGCCCGGCTGGTCTATGCCGCTGTCGATGGCAAGAGCGCGGAGGAAGTGCTCACACTGGGCGAAGCCAAGCTGGAAAAACAGCGCGCTGCCTACCGCCAGGGCCTCGCCGAGGCCGACCGCAAGATCGCCGAGGCGGACAAGCAGCTGGCCGATATAGCGCCCGGCAACGCCGCCGTACTGGGCAAGATCGGGGTCGGCAACGCTGCCTATGGCTGGCCGGCCGGTGCCAGTTCGCCGACCCTGGTGTTCTCGCTGCACAACGGCAGCAGCGAGACGCTGATGCGGGTATTCCTGCAAGGCTACCTGTACGACGAAAAAGGCTCGCTGCTGGTGTCCAACCCCGTCACCTATGCCGTGGCCAACGGCATTGCGCCCGGCGGAACCGTGAATGTTGCGCTACCGACCCACAATGACAGCCCGTGGGCCGTTGCCACAGCGCGGGGTCGCGACGGCCTGCAGTTGCGCCTGCGGGTGGCGAACGCCGAGAACCTGCAAAGCACGCTGTTGGGCATCGACTACCGTCCGCTGGAAAGCGAGAAACAGCGCCATCTCGACTGGAAGAAAAAGGTACAGGCGCAGCTGGATGCGATGGTGCTCGGCAACCCGGTGCCCTGATAAACCGGCGGTCGGGAAAACCGTATCCCGGCTGATCAGGTAAGGAATCATGGTCTACCCTGAACGGTGAGGAGCATCACAGACGGTGGACGCCATGGAATCGCCAACCCCCCTGCCCCGCGCCGACTATCCTTCGGAGGAAGCCATGCCGGCCCTGCTGGCCATGCGCCAGCTCGACCATGACATGGAAGACGGCACAAGCGTGCCGCTGTCCGTGCTGGGCCAGGCAGTCCTGAATGACGGGCCGGTGATCGACCGGGTATTGCACGTCGCCAACCACATGGTCTACAACCACAACGCCGACCCGATCACCACCCTCGGCCGCGCCATTGCCCTGCTCGGTTTCGCCCAGGTGAAAAGCGTCTGCATCACGGCGAGGCTGCTGGAAACCCTGCTGCGTGACCGCTGCCACAGCGACGGTCAGCGGGAACAGTGGCTCGCCCGCATGGCACTGGCTTTCCACACAGCCATGCAGGCACGCCAGCTGATGCAGGATTGCGATGCGGACCAGAGGGAGAAGGCATTCCTCGCCGCATTGATGCAGGGACTGGACAACCATGCCCCGCCCTCGCCTTCCTCCCACTGCCAACAGGTGGTGGAGGTCGCCCGCGATTTCTGCGAGGCCGTGCGCTGCGGCTGGCACGAACCAGCGACAGCCGGGGCCATCAGCCAGGTGGCAGCCCTGCTCGGTGTCAGCGACCGGGTGGCCGAACGCCGGCTGCGTCTCTGCACACACCTCACCGGCGAGCTGGTCGAACTCTACGGCGCCGACAGCCTGCTGCCCTACCTGCCGTCCGGTTACGGCCCGCACCACAGCAACCCGCCGGCCCGGCCCGGCCAGTCGCCGGAACCGGCCGGTCTGCCCCTGCAGATGCACCTGCTGTACGAGCTGGCGGCGCTGGTGGTGGAACAGCCCGACTTCGACCGGGTGCTGCATACGGCGCTGGAGGGCATCCAGCGCGGCGGGCCG
>CALMIC010000236.1 GCA_937864065.1 uncultured Cellvibrionales bacterium
CTGGTCGCGCAGGATCTTGCCGGTGGCGAAGTAACGCGCCTGCGGGTGTGCCATGTACCAGCCGCTGACACTGGCGGCAGGGAACATCGCATACGACTCTGTCAGTGTAACGCCCGTGGCTTTTTCTGCATCGAGCAGGTCAAACAATTTGCGCTTTTCCGTGTGGTCCGGGCAGGCCGGGTAGCCCGGTGCCGGGCGGATGCCGCGGTAGCGCTCGCGGATCAGCTCGTCATTGCCGAGGTTTTCATCGGCGGCGTAGCCCCAGAACTCCTTGCGCACACGCTGGTGCAGGTGCTCGGCAAAGGCCTCGGCGAGTCGGTCGGCCAGCGCCTTCACCATGATCGACGAATAATCGTCATGTTTTGCTTCATAGGCTTTGGCCAGTTCCTCGCAGCCGAGGCCGGCGGTGACCACAAACGCGCCCATGTAATCCTTCAGCCCGGTGGCTTTCGGTGCCACATAATCGGCCAGTGACAGCAGCGGCGCCTCGTCGTTCTTGTGGTTCTGCTGGCGGATATGGTGCAGCGTGGCCAGCGGCTTGTTGCGCGCTTCATCGGCGTAGATCTCGATATCATCAGCGGTGACCTGGTTGGCCGACCACAGGCCGAACACGGCGCAAGCTTTCAGCAGTTTCTTGTTGACGATCTCTTTCAGCATCGCTTGTGCATCGTGGAACAGGGCCTTGGCCTGTTCGCCGACCACGCTGTCTTCAAGGATGTTGGGGTACTTGCCGGCGAGCTCCCAGGTGATGAAGAACGGCGTCCAGTCAATGAACGGCACCAGCGCCTCCAGCGGGTAGTCGTCCAGTATGTGCACGCCCGGTTGGGCCGGGATGGCGGGCGTGTAATGGTCCCACTCGATCTTCGAGCCGATGCGTTTCGCTTCCTCGTAGCTGACAAGGTTGTCGCCGGCGCGGCGCTTCGCGGTGCGTTCACGCACGGCGATGTATTCTTCTTTCAGGCTGGCGACAAACGGGGCACGCAGCTCTTGCGACAGCAGGCTGGTGGCCACGCCGACCGCGCGCGAGGCATCCGGCACGTACACCACCTGGTTGTTGTGGTACTGCGGTTCGATCTTCACGGCCGTGTGCGCTTTCGAGGTGGTGGCACCGCCGATCAGCAGTGGCACGCGGTAGTCGAGGCGTTGCATTTCTTTCGCGACATGGACCATCTCGTCGAGCGATGGTGTGATCAGGCCGGACAGGCCAATGATGTCGGCGCCCCATTCTTTCGCGGTCTGCAGGATCTTGTCGCAGGACACCATCACGCCGAGGTCGAGTACCTCGAAGTTGTTGCAGCCGAGCACCACGCCGACAATGTTCTTGCCGATGTCATGTACATCGCCTTTTACCGTGGCCATCACGATCTTGCCGTTGCTCTGGCGCGCGCCAGAGGCTTTCTCGGCTTCAATAAACGGGGTCAGGTGCGCCACGGCCTGTTTCATCACGCGCGCGCTTTTCACCACCTGTGGCAGGAACATCTTGCCGGCGCCGAACAGGTCGCCGACCACGTTCATGCCGTCCATCAGCGGGCCTTCGATCACGTCGAGCGGCCTGGTGCTCGCCAGTCGCGCTTCCTCTGTGTCTTCCACGATCCAGTTGGTGATGCCCTGCACCAGAGCGTGTTCGAGGCGCTTGTGCACCGGCCACTCGCGCCAGCTGAGGTCTTCCTCTTTTTTCGCGGCACCGTCGCCCTTGTATTTGTCGGCAATGGCGAGCAGCGCTTCGGTGGCGCCCGGGTGGCGGTTCAGCACTACGTCCTCGACTTTCTCGCGCAGTTCGGCCGGCAGGTCGTCATACACGGCCAGCTGGCCGGCGTTGACGATGGCCATGTCGAGGCCGGCCTTGATCGCGTGGTAGAGGAATACGGAATGGATCGCCTCGCGCACCGGGTTGTTGCCGCGGAACGAGAACGACACGTTCGACAGGCCACCGGACACCAGCGCGCCTGGCAGGTTCTGCTTGATCCAGCGCGTGGCTTCGATGAAATCGACGGCGTAGTTGTTGTGCTCCTCGATACCGGTGGCGATCGCGAAGATATTCGGGTCGAAGATGATGTCGCACGGGTTGAAGCCAACCTGGTTCACCAGGATGTCATAGGACTTCTGGCAGATCTCCTTGCGGCGTTGCAAGGTGTCGGCCTGGCCCTGTTCGTCGAAGGCCATGACGACCACGGCCGCGCCATAGCGCTGGCACAGTGTCGCCTGCTCGATGAACTTGTCGACGCCTTCCTTCATGCTGATCGAGTTGACGATCGCCTTGCCCTGCGTGCACTTGAGGCCGGTCTCGATCACGTCCCACTTGGACGAATCCAGCATCACCGGTACCTTGGCAATATTCGGTTCGACCGCAATCAGTTGCGAGAAATGCTTCATCGCGTAGTGCGAATCAAGCATCGCTTCGTCCATGTTGATGTCGATGACCTGCGCCCCGTCATTGACCTGCTCTTCCGCCACCGCGAGTGCAGAGGTGTAGTCGCCGTCCATGACCAGGCGCTTGAACTTGGCCGAGCCGGTGACGTTGCAGCGCTCGCCGACGTTGACGAACAGTGAATCGTTGTCGATGTTGACGGCTTCGAGGCCGGAGAGGCGCAGCGCCGGCGGGATCTGCGGGATCGCACGCGGTTTGTAGTTGCCTTCGCGGATGGTTTTGGCAATCGCGGCGATGTGTGTTGGCGTTGAACCACAGCAACCGCCGACAATGTTGATGAAGCCGCTGTTGGCGAAATCTTCGATGATTTCTGCCATTTCTGCGGCGGATTGGTCGTAACCGCCCATTTCATTAGGCAGACCGGCATTCGGGTGCGCACTCACATACACACCGGCCACACGCGACAGCTCCTCGATGTGCGGGCGCATTTCCTTGCCGCCGAGTGCACAGTTGAGACCAACAGACAGGGGCTTGGCATGCGCCACCGAGTTCCAGAATGCTTCAACGGTCTGTCCGGTGAGTGTGCGGCCATCACGGCCCGGAATCGTGCCGGAAATCATGATCGGCAGTTCCAGCCCGCTGTCCTCGAAATACTGGCGCGTGGCGAAAATCGCCGCCTTGCAGTTCAGCGTGTCGAACACGGTCTCGATCAGGATAATGTCGGCGCCGCCTTCAACCAGGTACTGGCAGGCTTCGTAGTAGTCGCGCACCAGCTCGTCCCATTCAATGGAACGCTTGGCCGGGTCATTCACATCACACACGTTGCACGCCGCTTTGGTGGTGGGGCCGAGCACGCCGGCCACGAAGCGCGGTTTCTCCGGCGTGCTGGCGGCATCGCACAGCTCGCGGGCGAGGCGGGCGGCCTCGCGGTTCAGCTCCGGCACCAGGTCCTCGAGGTGGTAGTCGGCCATCGAGGCGCGCGTCGAGTTGAAGGTGTTGGTCTCGATGATGTCGGCGCCGGCATCGAGGTAGGCCTGGTGGATCTCGCGGATCACCTGCGGTTTCGTTAGTACCAGCAGGTCGTTGTTGCCTTTCACATCGTGGTGGAGGTTGGCAAAGCGCTCGCCGCGGTAGTCGGCTTCCTGCAGGCCATAGGTCTGCACCATGGTGCCCATGGCGCCGTCGAGGATCAGGATGCGCTCCTGCAGGGCCTGGCGGAGCAGGGCGGTACGGTGGGCGATGGCGGCTGGGTCGGGCATGGCGGGTTTCTTCATAGATGACTGCGGATGTCGGGTATTCTAGCAGCCAGCCAATCTATATCAAAGTTTTTTGATATAGATTGGTGGCCGGTCGGGTCCCAGACCCCCTGTGGTAACATTTTTCTGCCTGTTTCCCGCCCTGGAACCCCCGTGAATCCGATGCTCCCAGCCGAAATCGCCGCCTCTGTCGAACGTGAGGTGGTGCGCGCCTACCTCGACCATACGCCCGTGCCGGACATGACACCGGAGCAGGTGGCGGCGAGCCGGCGCAACATCCTGCGGCTCCTGCACGAGCGCGATGCGGTGCTGGTGGCCCACTACTACACCGCGCCGGTCGTGCAGGCGCTGGCCGAGGAGAGTGGTGGCTGTGTGGCCGACTCGCTGGAAATGGCCCGCTTCGGCCGCGACCACGGTGCGAAGACCCTCATCGTCGCCGGGGTGCGCTTCATGGGCGAAACCGCGAAGATCCTGACGCCGCACAAGACCGTGCTGATGCCGACGCTGGAAGCCACCTGTTCGCTGGATCTCGGCTGCCCGGCCGACGCGTTCACCGCATTCTGCGACGCGCACCCGGAGCGCACTGTGGTGGTCTACGCCAATACCTCGGCGGCCGTGAAAGCGCGGGCAGACTGGGTTGTCACCTCGAGCTGTGCGGTTGACATCATCGAGCACCTCGACGCACAGGGCGAAACGATCATCTGGGCGCCGGACAAACACCTCGGCGATTATGTGCAGAAGAAAACCGGCGCTGACATGCTGTTGTGGAACGGCAGCTGCATCGTGCATGAGGAGTTCAAGGCGCGTGGCCTGCTGGACCTGAAAGCTGTCTACCCGGAGGCGGCGGTGCTGGTGCATCCCGAGTCGCCGGCGTCGGTCATCGAACTGGCCGATGTGGTCGGCTCCACCTCGCAGCTGATCAACGCGGTCAAAACGATGCCGCGTAAACAGTTCATCGTTGCCACCGACCAGGGCATCTTCTACAAGATGCAGCAGGCGGCAGGCCCGGACAAGGAGCTGATCATCGCGCCGACCGCCGGCGGCGGTGCCACCTGCCGCAGTTGCGCGAATTGCCCCTGGATGGCGATGAATGACCTGCAGGCACTCGAAGCCGTGTTGCGCAACCCCGGCTCGCAGCACGAAATCCACGTCGATCCCGCACTCGGCCAGCGCGCCATGAAGCCGCTGCAGCGGATGCTGGATTTCACGGCGGCGCGGCGCTGAGTGGCGCTGTAGCCGTCAGATCTCCAGCGTCTGGCTCTCCATTTCCGTCAGTTCGCGCAGGCGCTGGTGGATGCGGGCACTCTGCGGGCCATCATTCTGGTAGAACTGCAGCGCATAGGTCAGCTGCTGCCGCGCCTTGTCGAAGACGCCGGTCAGGATGAAGTATTCCGCCCGCGCCGTGTGTACGCCGCCGGTGTCGCCGGCCAGGCCGCGCAGCTCGGCGAGGTCATACCACACCAGCGGCTGGCTGCGGTGTGTGTCCAGCAGGCTTTCCAGCTGCTGGATCGCTTTCCGGTACTCACCCATGTTCTCGAGGATGCGTGCGGCCATGGTGGTCGCCGGGTAATTGCCGGGCTGGCGTTGTTGCGCCGCCTGCACCAGTGCCAGGGCCTTGGCGTGTTGTTGCTGCCCTTGCAGGATTTCCGCCTGTGCCAGCACATAGGCGAGTCGCTGCGGTTCGCGCTGGTAGACCGGTTGCAGGGTCTTGGCAGCAGCATCGAACTGGCGCTGCGCCAGCTGCGCGAGGGCAAGACCGTAGGTGCTGGCATCCGGATGGCGGCTGTCGCCCTGCAGTTCGCTCTGGAATGCACGGGCGGCGACCGAAGGGTTCTCCGCGTTGGCGAGCCGTGCCCGTGCACGCATCAGTTCGAAATCGGCGCTGCTGCTGTACTGGCGCAGCGGGTACTGTTCGGCGCGATTGCGCGAGTCGGCGATCCGTTTTTCGGTGACGGGGTGCGTGAGCAGGAATTCGGGCGGTCGGTCGCCCATGTAACGCGCTGAACGCTGCATGCTTTCAAACATGGCCGGTACGGCGCGCGGGTCCATGCCGGCATTCACCATGGTCTGCATGCCGACGCGGTCGGCCTCGGCCTCGTTCTCGCGGCTGAAGCGCAGCTGCGATTCGAGGTTGGCGGCCTGGGTGGCCATGATGGTCGCGAGCCCCGCATCGGAGCCGGTGGTTGCCATCAGCGCCAGGCCGGCCAGCAGGCCGGCCATGGTGGGGATCTGGGCCTGTTTCTGTTTCTCCACGCTGCGCACCCAGTGCCGTTGCGACAGGTGCGCGAGTTCGTGTGCCAGCACGCCCGCCAGCTCCTGTTCACTGCCGGCGTAGAGGAAGATGCCGTTGTGCACGCCCACCACGCCGCCAGGTACGGCAAACGCGTTCAGCGTCGGGTTGTTGACCAGCACGAGATCGAGCCGCTTGTCCTGCAGTTCCGATTCATCAGCGAGCCGCTGCAGCAGCTGTTGCAGGTAGTCGTACATCAGTTCATCGCGCGCCTCTGGCACCTTGGCGCGGAACAGCCGCAACCAGGTCTGGCCCAACTCATGTTCGTCGGCACGGGAGGCGATGGTCGAGGTGCTGTCGCCGAGTTCCGGCAACAGCAGGCCGCCATCCTGCTGTGCGCTGGCTGGCACAGTGCTGGCTGACAGGAGCAGGGTAAGCAGGGCGGGCAGGATCTGTGTACGGCAGCGCAGGGTCATGGCATGGGTCGCCGGTGGGCATGGAAGGGCTGGGATATACTAGCATTCCGTTTCCGGTGCCTTTATGACTGACCATTCCCCCGCCAGTTCCGCTGTCCCTGCCGAGCGCCTTGATGTGCGCGGCCTGGCCTGTCCACTGCCGCTGCTGAAGGCCCGCAAGGCCCTGCGCGAGGTGGCCGTGGGTGAGGTGCTGGAAGTGCTGGCAACCGACCCCGGTTCCTGGCGCGATTTTGCCGCTTTCGCGGAACAAAGCGGGCACAGCCTGCTCGAAGCAGCCGAGGCACAGGGCGAATACCGCTACCTGCTGCTGCGCAACCACTGATCATTGATGACAGGATGACCATGAGCCTATCCCTGCGAGCTGTGCTGGCAGCCGTCTGCCTTGCCCTTGTTGTTGTGCCCTTGCAGGCCGCGCCGCCAGCCAGCCGGGCAACAGCCGTGCTGGATAGCCCGGCCAAGGGCGAAACCGACCAGCGCGCCTACCGCAACCTGCAACTGGCCAACGGCATGAAAGTGTTGCTGGTGTCCGATCCGAAGGCCGACAAGGCATCGGCCGCGCTCGATGTGGCCGTCGGCAGCAGCAGCGACCCGCGCCACCGCCAGGGCCTGGCGCATTTCCTCGAGCACATGCTGTTCCTCGGCACGGCCAAGTACCCGAAGCCGGATGAATACCAGTCGTTCATCAGTGCGCACGGCGGCAGCCACAATGCCTTCACCAGCCTTGAGCACACCAACTATTTTTTCGATATCGACCCGCAGCACCTGGCACCCGCGCTGGACCGGTTCGCCCAGTTCTTCATCGCGCCGTTGTTCAACGGGCAGTATGTCGAACGCGAGAAGAACGCCGTCCATTCCGAGTACCAGGCGCGTATCCGCGATGACGAGCGGAGGTTGTGGGATGTTTTCCGCGAGCTGTTCCACAGCGGCAACCCGGCGGCGACCTTTTCGGTGGGCAACCTGACCACCTTGTCTGACAGTGACAACAGCAAGGTGCGCGATGACCTGGTGAACTTCTACGAGCGCCACTATTCCGCCAACACGATGACACTGGTGGTGCTGGGCCGTGAGCCGTTGCCCGAACTGCAGGCGCTGGTGGAGCCGCTGTTCAGCGCCGTGCCGGATCGCCAGTTGCAGCTCGACAACAGTGCCCGGCCGATCTTCCGCGATGGCCTGCTGCCGGCGCGCCTGTCGATGCAGTCAAACCGCGACGAGCGCCACCTGCAACTGGTGTTCCCGCTGCCGTCGATGCAGCCGCACTACCGCACCAAGCCGGATGCCTATCTCGCCTACCTGCTCGGACATGAAGGCGAGGGCAGCCTGTTCCACCTGCTGAAGGAGCGCGGCTGGGCCGAAACACTGTCCGCCGGCACCGGGCTGTCCAACAGTTTCGGTGCGACATTCAATGTCGATATCACGCTGACAGCCGAAGGCTATAACCATGTCGATGAAGTGGCGACGCTGTTCTTCCAGGCCGTGGCGATGCTGAAGGACCAGGGTGTGGCGGCCTGGCAGTACGAGGAACAGAAAATCCTCAGCGAACTCGCGTTCCGCTTCCAGGAACAGCAGGATCCGATGGAATACACCAGCCAGCTGGCCAACGACCTGCAGCATTACCCGCCGGCAGACGCGATCCGCGGCGATTACCTGATGGAACAACTCGATGAAAAACTGGTGCGCGACTTGCTCGACCGCTTGTCACCGGCCAATGTGCTGGCGGTGGTCAGCGCGCCGGATATCCGTGGCGACAGGACCTCGCAGTTCTACAACACGTCGTATCGCGTCGAGCCGGTGACAGCCGACACGCTGGCGCTATGGCAGCGCGCGGAGCTGTTCTCCGGCATCCACATGCCGGAACGCAATCCGTTCATCCCCGACAAGCTCAAGCTGAAGCCGTCGCCGTTGCTGGTGGCCGGCAGCCGCACGGCGCAAGTGCCGCAGAAAATCAGTGCCAACCCGAACTACAACCTCTGGTTCCTGCAGGACACGCAATTCCAGGTGCCGAAGGGCAGCATCATGGTCTATGCGCGCAGCCGGCATGCTTCGGCCACGGTGCGCGAAGCGGCGATGTCGGAATTGTTTGTGCGCCTGCTCAATGATCACCTGAACTCGCTGCTGTACACGGCGAGATTGGCCGGCCTCGACTTTGTCATCAGCAAGCGTTCGCGTGGCATTGCCTTCCAGTTGACCGGCTACAGTGACAAGCAGGGCCTGCTGCTGAAGTCGGTGATGGATACCTTCCGCAACCCGGTGTTCGACGAGGCGCGTTTCCGTCTGGTCAAACAGCAGTGGCAGGACGAGTTGCGCAACATCGGCCAGTACCCGCCGTACCAGGTGCTGATGCAGGATGTGCCGGTGGTGCTGGCGCACGGCTATTGGGGGCGCGATGCCTACCTGCAGGTGCTGGATACGGTGACGCTGAAACAGGTGCAGGATTATGTGCTGGAGTTTTCCGGGGCTATCGTGGCGGATGTGCTTGTCTACGGCAATTTCTACCAGGCCGAAGCCGTGAAGCTCGGCAAGATCGTCGAGAACACGCTGGAACTCGACGCGCCGCGCCAGGCGGATATCCCGGCGCGCATTGTCGAATTGCCGCCGGTGCCGGATCCGTTCCTGTTCATCGACCCGCTGCAACATGACGATGCAGCTGTCGTGAAATATTTCCAGGCGGCGGATGATTCGGTGCAACAGCAGGTGCGCATGGCAATGCTGGCCCAGGTACTGAAAGCGCCGTTTTTCCACGCGTTGCGCACCGAGCAGCAGCTCGGTTACATCGTCTCGGCCGGTTACCTGCCACTGGCGCGCGTGCCGGGGCTGATGTTCCTCGTGCAATCGCCGACGCACGGCATCGGCCAGATCCACCAGCGTGCCGACATGTTCATCAACGAGCATTTCCGCTTCATCAGTTCGCAGGATGAGCAGTGGTTCGCGCAACAGCGCCAGGCCCTGTTGACGCAGTTGCAGGAGAAGCCGAAAAACCTGTCTGACCAGTCAGTTGAATTCTGGAACGACATGACGCTGGACTACACGGGCTTCGACCACCGGGAACAGCAGGTCGCCGCACTGCAGGCGATGACGCGGCAGGACCTGCTCGACACCTACCGTAAGACCCTGCTGGACAAGAACCGCCGCCAGTTGCTGCTGGTGAACCCCGGCAAGGCCGGCATGAAAGACCTGCTCGACGGCTCCGCCCGGCAGTACATCCTCGTCGACGACACGGACAAGCTGAAGGCGCAGATGTCGAGCCATTCCCTCCTGTAAGCTCGTCTGTCAGCGGCTACGCCATCACGGTGTCGCCTGGCGGAAATCCCACTGCCGCCACGCTTCATAGGCGACGATGGCACAGGCATTCGACAGGTTCAGGCTGCGGCTGTCCGGCTGCATCGGCAGGCGCAGCACATGGCCTGTGGGCAGCGCGTCGCGGAAAGCCTGCGGCAGCCCGCGCGATTCCGGCCCGAACACCACCGCATCACCGGCCGCATACGCGACATCGGCGTAGCTGCGCGTGCCCTTGGTGCTGAGGGCGAAGATGCGCCCGGGCTGCACGCTGTCGACAAAGGCCTGCCAGTCGCGATGCACGGTGGTGGTGGCCTGGTCGCGGTAGTCGAGGCCAGCGCGCCGCAACTGTTTCTCTTCCAGCGTGAAGCCCAGTGGTTCGATCAGGTGCAAGGCAAATCCGGTGTTGGCACACAGGCGCATGATGTTGCCGGTGTTCGGCGGGATCTCGGGTTCATAGAGGACGATGTGCAGCATCAGCTATTTGTCGTGTTTTGCCGGTGAGCGGGTGGCTGGCTAGGGGTTTTCCGCGACGCGGGGCGGGCCGGAATCGCTATCATGCCTGCAAACAACCATCGAGAGAACGCCATGAAAGCCATTCGCCTGATGACGCTGGGTTTCGCCGCCGTGCTGCACTGTGCTGCTGTGCTGGCGGCATCCACACCGGAACAGCGCCGTGCCGATGCTGCCCTCGACCATGCACGGCTGGTGGCCGCCGGCAGCGAACAGGGCAACTGGCTCGCGCACGGCCGCACCTACGACGAGAAGCGCTTCAGCCCGCTGACGCAAGTCAACGACGGCAACGTGCAGCAACTCGGCCTCGCCTGGCACTTCAATACCAACCACAGCCGTGGCCTGGAAGCGACGCCCATAGTCATCAATGGTGTCATGTACTCCACCGGCAACTGGAGCGTGGTTTATGCCAACGATGCGAAAACCGGCGAGCTGCTGTGGCAGTTCGATCCGCAGGTGGACAAGTCCTGGGCCGTGCATGCCTGCTGCGACGTGGTGAACCGAGGCGTGGCGGTGTGGAATGGCAAGGTCTATGTCGGCACGCTGGATGGCCGCCTCGTCGCCATTGATGCCGGCACTGGCGAGAAAGTGTGGGAAACGCTGACTATCGACAAGCAGTGGCCCTACACCATCACCGGTGCGCCGCGCATTGTGAAAGGCAAGGTCATCATCGGCAATGGCGGTTCGGAATACGGCGTGCGCGGTTATATCACCGCTTACGATGCGGAAACCGGCCAGCAGGCTTGGCGTTTCTGGACCGTGCCGGGCAACCCGGCCGACGGTTTTGAAAATGAATTGATGCAAAAAATCGCCGAGACCTGGAGCGGCGAGTGGTGGAAGCTCGGCGGTGGCGGCACGGTGTGGGATTCCATGGCCTATGATCCCGAACTCGACCTGTTCTACATCGGTGTCGGCAATGCCGGCCCGTGGAACCGCTACCTGCGCAACCCGGAAGGCAAGGACAACCTGTTCACTGCGTCCATCGTCGCGCTGCGGCCGGATACCGGTGAATACGTGTGGCACTACCAGGAAACACCGAATGACGGCTGGGATTACACCTCGACGCAGCACATCATCCTCGCCGACATCGAGTGGCAGGGCCAGCCGCGCAAGGTACTGCTGCACGCGCCAAAGAACGGCTTCTTCTTTGTCGTGGATCGCACCAATGGCCAGTTCCTCTCGGCCGTGCCGTACTACCCGAAAACCAACTGGGCACTCGGTTATGACGAGAACGGCCGCCCGATCGAGAACAAGGAACTGGATTACAAGGACAAGCCGGCGCTGATCCATCCGTCGCCCATGGGTGCGCACAACTGGCACCCGATGTCCTATTCCGAGCAGACACGGCTGGTCTATATCCCGATGATCGACAGCCTGTTCCAGTATGAGCAGGACAAGCAGTTCAAGGTGAACAAGGGGCTGTGGAATACCGGCATGAAACCGGCCAAGACACCGGATGTGGAGCAGTTGTTCAATGACATCATCGCGCGCAAGGTCACCGGTGGGTCGTTGCTGGCCTGGGATCCGGTGCTGCAGAAGAAAATGTGGGAAGTGAAACACCCGCTGACCTGGAACGGCGGCGTATTGTCCACGGCCGGCAACCTGGTGTTCCAGGGTACGGCAGACGGTCGTCTCGTGGCCTACAAGTCTGACAGCGGTGAGAAGGTCTGGGAGTTCAAGACGCAGACCGGCGTTATCGCCCCGCCGATCACCTACACGGTGGATGGTGAGCAGTACATCGCCGTGCAGGCGGGTTGGGGCGGGGCCTTCGGCCTGGCCGGTGGCCTGCCGCCGCCGCCGGGCGAGCCGCGTAGCCGTATCCTCGCCTTCAAGCTCGGTGCCGACGTGCAGCTGCCGCCGTTGCCGGACAAACAGTTGTTTGATCCGCCGCCGCGCATGGCCGTGAGTGACGACGTGCTGGCCCATGGCAAGACGCTGTACAGCCAGTTCTGCTTCGGCTGCCATGGTACCGATGCCGTCAGCGGTGGTGCGGTGCCCGACCTGCGCTGGATGGCGCCGGCCTTCCATGAAAACTTCAAGCCGATCGTGCTCGGCGGTGCGTTGAGTGGCCTTGGCATGGTCAGCTTTGCCGATGTGCTCAGCGAACAGGATGCCGATGCCATCCACGCCTACATCCTCGACCAGGCCAATGATGCGAAGGAAAAACGCGACAACCCGGATCCGCAGTGGTGGCATGACTTGAAAGTGAAGGTCTACAGCACCATTGGTGAACTGATGGCAGAACACCTGTAACGGCGGAACAGACAGATGCAACCGGACACAATCGAATTCCGCACCTCGCGCGGTAACTTGCGGTTGGTCGCCGATGCCTATGGTGACCCGCAGGCACAGCCGGTACTGCTGGCGCACGGTGGTGGCCAGACGCGCCATGCCTGGGGCAACACCGCGCGCGAGATCGCCGGTGAAGGGTTCTATGCGGTGGCACTCGACCTGCGTGGCCACGGAGAGAGCGACTGGGCACAGGACAAGGACTACCATTTCAGCACCTATGCCCAGGACGTCATCGACGTGGTGCAGGCGCTGGGGCGGCAGCCGATTGCCGTCGGCGCCTCGCTCGGCGGCATCTCGTCACTGACGGCGCACAGCATGGCTGACCACGCCTTGCTGAAAGCCCTGGTGCTGGTCGATATCACACCCCACATGGAAGCCGAAGGCCTGCAGCGCATCCGCGATTTCATGATGCAACATGCCGCCAACGGTTTTGCCACGCTGGAGGAAGCGGCTGACTTCGTCGCCAGTTACACGCCGAACCGCAAGCGCAGCAGCAACCATGAAGGCCTGCGCAAGAACCTGCGCCTGTGTGACGACGGCCGCTACCGCTGGCACTGGGACCCGGATTTCCTAGACCGGCGCGACCGCCGCGAGCAAGACGGTGCGACGATCCGGGTGAATTTCCTTGAGGAGGCTGCGCGTGGCCTGCAAGTGCCGACCTTGCTGGTGCGCGGTCGCATCAGCGACCTGGTGAGCCCGGAGTCAGCGCAGGCATTCCTGCAGATGGTGCCGCATGCCGAGTATGTCGATATCCAGGATGCGGGTCACATGGTCGCCGGCGACCAGAACGATATCTTCTCGACTGCGGTACTGGATTTCCTGCGCAAGCTCAAATGAGTGGGGTGCCGCTGATCCTGCCCGAAGTGCAGGCGGCCATTCTCGCCGGCGGCGAAAGCCGGCGCATGGGCCGGCCGAAGCTGTTGCTCGACTTCCGTGGCAATTCGTTCATCGCCCACCTGCTGCTGCAGTTGCAGCAGCAGGTCAACAGCGTGATGATTGCCGGCGCGCCGGACCCGCGCCAGCTCGCTGACCTCGGCATCGACGTGTTGCCGGATGCCGTGGCGGACTGCGGCCCGCTGGGCGGCATGGCCACAGCACTGGCCCACGCACGCCGCGACTGGTTGCTGGTCGCCCCTTGCGACAATCCGGTGCTGCCCCCTGATTATGCCGCGCGCCTGTTGCAGGCCGCCCGCGAGCGGCAGGCGGCATTGGCCTATGTGCGCAAGCAGGGCCGTGAACAGCCTTTGTATGCCATCGTGCGCCGCGAGCTGCTGGCCAGCCTGCAGGCCTACCTGGCCGGCGGCGCCCGCAAGGTGTTGCCGTGGTACGAATCGGTCGGTGCCGTGGCGCTGGACTGGGACGATGCCGGCCTCGCGTTCACCAACATCAATACGCCCGACGAGTACGCCGCTTTCCTCGCCGCAGCACAGGCCGGCGGGAGTGCTGTGCTATGATGCGCGCCCGACTGATTTGTCAGGTTTGTCCGGAGCCACTGCCATGATTGACGAAAAACTGCTCGCCATCCTCGTGTGCCCGGTCAGCAAGGCGGCGCTGGTGTACGACGAGGCCAAACAGGAACTGCTCTGCAAGGCCAGTGGGCTGGCCTACCCGGTGCGCGATGGCATCCCGGTGATGCTGGAAGAGGAAGCGCGACCGATGACCGAGGAAGAAAAAAGCCGCTGAAGAGCGGCTTTTTTGTGCCTGCGTTTCACCCAGATGGTCGCCTCGTTGTCAAGCTTGCACCCCCATGGGGATGGGAGTAGGGTTCGCTTCCAGTCAAATGCCGCCAAGGCACTGGAGAAGGGCGCAAATGGCCGATACCCCCGCCAAGGTACCGTCGACGATCCTGCTGGTGGACGATGACGCGATGGTGCGCCAGAGCGTGGCGGCCTTCCTCGAAGACAGTGGCTATGTGGTCCACCAAGCCGCGGATGGCATCGGCGCCCTGGCAGCTTTCCGCAGCGACCCGCCATCCCTCATCGTCACCGACCTCAAAATGCCGCGCATGGATGGCCTTGCCCTGTTGCGCGAGATTGCCGCCAGCGAGCAGCCGGTGCCGGTCATCGTGATGTCCGGGGCGGGCAGCATGCAGGATGTCGTTGAGGCCCTGCGCTACGGCGCCGCCGATTACCTCGTGAAGCCGATTGTCGACCTGCACGTGCTGCAACACGCAGTCGACAAATGCCTCGAGCGCGTGCGCCTGCTCGAGCAGAACCGCCTCTACCGCGAGCAGCTTGAACGGGCGAACCGCGAGATGGCGCGCTACCTTGCCCTGCTCGAACAGGACCAGCAGGCCGGCCGCCAGCTGCAGCTGAAGCTGTTCCCGCAGCAGGACCTGCAGGCCGGCCCCTACCGTTTCTCGCACCGTATCGTGCCGTCGCTGTACCTCAGTGGCGATTTCCTCGAATACGCCGGCTACGGTGATGAGCTGCTGAGCTTCTATCTGGCGGATGTGTCCGGCCATGGCGTCTCGTCGGCCTTTGTCACTGCCCTGTTGCGCCATTTCTCGCTCAACGTGTTCCGCGAGACGCGCCAGGCGGCCCTGCAGGGGCGTGAGTCGCCGTACCCGTCGCCGGCAGCGGTACTGGGTTACTACAACCGCGAGCTCATTGCCGCCGGTATCGACAAGCACGTGACGATGTTCATGGCCGTGCTGGATCGCAACAGCAACAGCATGATCTACAGCGTGGCTGGCCATCTGCCGATGCCGATCCTCGCGTCTGGCGATGATGTGCACTATCTTGAAGGCAGTGGCATGCCGATAGGCATCCTGCGTGAGGCGCACTATGAAAACTACATGGTGCAGTTGCCGGACACTTTCACGTTGCTGCTGTGTTCCGACGGTGTGCTGGAAATCGTGCCCGCCCGTGACCTGATCGGCAAGGAGGCGAGGCTACTCGAGCTGGTGCGTGCCAGTGACCGCACCCAGCGCGGTATCGAGCAACAACTGGCCATGGATGAGGTCAGCGATGCCCCGGACGACATCGCTATCATGACGCTGGTGAAGACTGCATGAGTGCGGTGGCCGGCATGACTATCCTTGCGAGACAGGTGTGAGATGGAAGGACGAGTGCTGGTAGCCGAACAAGACGGCATCTATGTGCTGAAACTGGTAGGCGATGTGCGTCTGACGCTGTCGTCGACCATTGACCAGTTTGTCGAGCGCATGTTCGCCTGTGTGGTGTGCAAGTCGGTCATTGTCGACCTCACCGAGACCGAGGGTCTCGACAGCACCACGCTGGGCATGCTGGCCAAGATGGCGCTGTTCGTGCGCAAGAACCTGCATGTGCGCCCTCTGGCTGTCAGCGACAACGACAGCATCATCCGCCTGCTGACCAGCATGGGCTTCGAGCAGATCTTCGACATCCAGCGCACGCGCGAGGTGGCGGCCGTCGCGGACTGCGAGCTGCAGGCGGCAACGCTGGACGAGAAGGCCGCCCGCGAGAAGGTGCTGCAGGCCCACCAGGTGCTGATGACACTGAACCAGAAGAACCGCGAGACCTTCAAGGAACTGGTCGATACCCTCTGCAAGGGCTGCTGAGCGTAGCCAACCCTGCTGTTTTTCGGTAACGTGCGCGGCTGGTTTTGCACAGCCTCCAGGCCCGTATGTCTGCATCCGATACCCGTTTTGACGATATCCGCCCCTACCGCGACAGCGAGGTGCCTGCCGTGTTGGCCCGCGTGCTGGCCGACCCGGAGTTGCTCGGCGCGCTGGCGCGCTTCCGCTTCCCGGCACTGCCCGGCTGGGCGCTGGCCGGGCTGAAGCCCGTGGTGGCCTGGCTGCTGCGGCGCCAGACGCGCAGCGTGGTCGATGTGAAAAGCTTCCAGGCAGTGGTCGAGCATTACATGAAGCAGATGATCGACAGCACCACGACCGCGCTGACGGTGTCTGGCCTGGAGCAGCTCGACCGCAACCATGCCTACCTGTTTGTCAGCAACCACCGCGACATCGCGATGGATCCCGCTTTCGTCAACTGGGTGCTGTGGCACAACGGCATGGACACGGTGCGCATTGCCATTGGCGACAACCTGCTGACCAAGCCGTTCGCGTCTGACCTGATGCGCCTTAACAAGAGTTTCCTCGTGCGGCGCGGCGAAACAGCGCCGAAAAAGATCTACGCCGCACTGAAGCAGCTGTCGGCCTATATCCACCATTCGGTAGTGAATGAAAAGGCCTCCGTGTGGATTGCGCAGCGCGAAGGGCGCGCGAAGGACGGCCTCGACCGCACCGAGGAAGCCATCATCAAGATGTTCGCGATGAGCAAGCCGAAGGAACAGCCATTTGCCGATTTCATCCGCGAGCTGAACATCGTGCCGGTTGCCATCTCGTACGAGTGGGACCCGTGCGATGTCGCCAAGGCGCGCGAGCTGTACCACAAGGCCGAGCACGGCAGTTACCAGAAAGATACGCACGAGGACGTGCAGAGCATCGCGGCCGGCATAGCCGGGCACAAGGGCCGGGTGCATGTCAGTTTCGGCGAGGTGCTGCGCGCAGATTTTGCCGATGCCGAGGCGGTGGTGCGCGAGATAGACCGCCAGGTCATCTGCCAGTACCGCCTGTTCCCGAGCAACTACCTGGCCTATGCCGAGCAGGGCCATGTCTGCGCCGATGTCGATGCCCGCAGCACCACCGAGGAACAGCGCCAGTTCGACGAGCGCCTCACGCAATGCCCGCCGGAATACCGCCCCTACTGGCTGGCGATGTATGCCAACCCGCTGCACAGCGTGCGCGAGCGGCAGGCCTCCTGACAGTGCGGAACTTTTGCGGCGCTGCCGCGCTCATAGCAGCCGGTTTGGCCACCCTGTATTCATTAACGGAAGACTGAACATGATCCAGGTTGAAAACCTCACGCGGCAGTTCGGTGCCTTCACCGCTGTCGACAATCTCAGCTTCACGGTCGCGCCCGGCGAGGTACTCGGTTTCCTCGGCCCGAACGGTGCCGGCAAGTCCACCACGATGAAAATGCTCACGGGCTTCTTGCGCCCGACCAGTGGCCGTGTGCTGGTCTTCGGCCATGACATGTGGCAAGACCCGCTGCCGGCCAAGGCGCAACTCGGCTACCTGCCGGAAGGCGCGCCGAGCTATGGCGAGATGACGGTGTGCGGCTTCCTCGCCTTCATCGCCGCCGTGCGCGGCTTGCGCGGTGCCGAGCAGCAGCGCGCCGTTGGCGCCGCTGCCGAGAAAGCGGCGCTGGGCGAGGTGATGTACCAGACCATCGAGACATTGTCGAAAGGCTACCGCCGCCGCGTCGGCCTGGCGCAGGCCATCCTGCATGACCCGCGGGTGCTTATCCTCGACGAGCCTACCGATGGCCTAGACCCGAACCAGAAACACCATGTGCGCGAGCTGATCCGCAACCTGTCGCAGGACAAGCTCGTGATCGTCTCCACCCACATCCTCGAGGAAGTCGCTGCCGTGTGCAGCCGCGCGATGATCATCGCGCGCGGCAAGCTGCTGGTCGACGAGACGCCGGCACAACTGGCGGCCCGTGCGCCCAGTGGCAAGCTCGACGATGTGTTCCGTGCCCTGACGGGAGGTGTGTGATGTCGCCATTGCTGATCGTTGCCCGCCGCGAGTGGAATGCCTATTTCGCCACGCCGCTGGCCTATGTATTCCTCGTGGTGTTCCTGATGCTGTGCGGATTCGCCACCTTCGAACTCGGCAGTTTCTACCAGCGCAACCAGGCAGACCTCGAAGCGTTCTTTGCCTACCACCCGTGGCTGTACCTGTTCCTGGTGCCGGCGATTGCGATGCGCATCTGGGCCGAGGAGCGTAGGAGCGGTTCCATCGAGCTGCTGCTGACGCTGCCGCTGACGCTGCGCACGACGGTGCTCGCGAAATTCCTGGCGGCTTGGCTGTTCATTGCGCTGGCGCTGGCGCTGACTTTCCCGGTGTGGCTCACCGTCAATTACCTCGGTGAACCGGATAACGGCGCGATCCTCGCCGCCTATCTCGGCAGCTGGTTGATGGCCGGTGCGTTCCTGTCGATTGGCTGCTGCCTGTCGGCAGCTAGCAAAAGCCAGGTAATCGCGTTTGTGTTGACGGTCAGTGTGTGTTTCCTGTTCGTGCTGCTCGGCCTGCCGCAACTGCTCAACAGCCTCAATGGCGTGCTGCCGCAGCTGCTGGTCGATGCGATTGCCCAGCTCAGCCTGCTGACGCATTTCGATGCGATTTCACGTGGCGTGCTCGACCTGCGCGACCTGCTGTTCTACCTGTTGTTCATTGCCTGCTGGCTGATGGCTACGGCTATCGTCATCGACCAGAAAAAAGCGGAATGAGGTGCCTATGACTGCTGCAAGCAATTCCCGCGAATGGTTGCGCACACTGTCGTCCGGTGCCGGGCTGGCGCTGCTGGCCGTGGTGCTGCTGGGTGGTGTTGCGCTGTTGTCGACCATGGACCAGTGGCGCATCGACCTGACCGAGGGCAAGCTCTACACCCTGTCGCAAGGCAGCCGCAACATTATCGGCAACATCAGTGGTGAACCCGTCACCCTGACGCTGTATTTCTCTGAAAAACAGGCGCGCGATATCCCCGTGCTGCGCAATTACGCGCGCCGCGTGGAAGAAATGTTGCGTGAGTACGAAAGGGTTGCAGACGGCAAACTGGTACTTGAGATCATGCACCCCGAAGTCTATTCGGAGGAGGAAGACGCCGCTGCTGCTGCCGGGTTGCAAGGTATCCCGAACGGGCAGGGTGAAACGCTCTATCTCGGCCTGGTCGGCCGCCATGGTGACAAGCAGGAAACCATCGCCTTCTTTAATCCGCAGAAAGAAAACGTGCTGGAGTACGACATCAGCCAGCTCGTCTACCGCCTGAGCCGACCGGCGCCGGTCACCATCGGTGTCATCAGTGGCCTGCCGGTGTTCCGCAGCATGGATTACAAGACCAACCGGCCGCGTCCCGCCTGGCTGATCACTGACCAGGTGATGAAGCTGTTCGATATCCGCCGCCAGATCGATCCCGCGGTCGACAAGATCGATGACGACCTCAACCTGCTGCTGGTGATCCACCCGAACATGTTGCCGGAAAAGACGCTGTTCGCCATTGACCAGTTCGTCATGCGCGGTGGCAAGTTGCTGGTGTTTGTTGATCCCTACGCCGAGCAGGATGACAGCGACGCTACGCTGATGGCCGGCTTCGTTGACCGCAGCTCCAGCCTCGACCAGCTGTTTGCCGCCTGGGGCGTGGACTATGACCCGAAGAAGGTCGTGCTCGATCTCGGTTTCGCCCACAACATCCCGTATGAACCGGGTGGGCGGGAAGTGCCGCATGTCGGCGTGCTGGGACTGGAAGGCGATGCCATCAACCGCGAGCAGAACGTCATCGCCGAGCTGGAAAACATCAACATCGCCTCCGCCGGCGCATTGTCGCAAAGGCCGGGCAGCAGCACCCAGTTCATCCCGCTGCTGCATTCGAGTGACCGCACGCAGCTGATGGATACGGAGGCCTACAGTATGGCCGGCCGCCACGACGAACTGTTGCGCAAGATGCAGCCCGGCAACCAGCGCTACCATTATGCCGCGCTGGTCAGTGGGCCTGTGAAGAGCGCGTTCCCGAATGGCAAGCCCGCCACCAGCGGCTATGCCGACCCAGTGCTCACTGAAGCGAAACAGCCGTTGCAGATGATCGTGGTGGCAGACACCGATGTACTGAGTGACCGTATGTGGGTCGAGCGGCAGGATTTCTTCGGCCAGGTGATGGCGACACCGTTTGCCGCCAATGGTGACATGCTGGTCAACATGATCGATGCCCTCGGTGGCAGTGCCGACCTGATCAGCCTGCGCAGCCGCGGCACCTACCAGCGCCCGTTCACGCGTGTTGACGAACTGGAGAAGGCAGCCAGCACGCGTTTGCGGGAACAGGAAGAAGCGTTGACCCGTGCGCTGTCCGAGACCGAGCGCAAGATCAGCGAACTCAGCCAGCCGGCAAAAAATGCTGACGACATGACATTGGAATTGTCACCGGAAGTGAAGGCCGAGATTGCCAATTTCCAGCAGCAGAAACTGCAGATCCGCAAGAACCTGCGCGAGGTGCAGCGCGAACTGAACCGCGATGTCGAGCAACTGGGCATGGTGCTGAAAGTGATCAACATCGCTGCCGTGCCGGCCTTACTGACCGTGCTGGCGCTCGTGCTGTCGTTCGTGCGCAGTCGCCGGGCGCGACGTGGTTGAGCAACTGGTAGCACAGGCTGCCAGTGCCGGCTGGGAACTGGTGAACGAGCCGGAAGGCTGGATGTTGCGGCAGGGCAAGAGCCGGATTGCCGTCGATTTCACCGGCGGCAGCAATCACCACCGCCGACTGCACGGCGGCGGTCGCGGCCAGCCGGTAGCGAAGGCTGTCGGCCTGAAAGCCGGCAACATCGTCCCGTCGGTGCTGGATTGCACGGCCGGTCTCGGCCGCGATGCGTTCGTGCTGGCCTCGCTCGGTTGTCGTGTGCAACTGTGTGAACGCTCGCCGCTGGTGCAGCTGTTGTTGCAGGATGGCTTGCGGCGTGCTGCGGCGAGCGACGATACCGGCTTGCGCGAGACCATCGCGCGAATGGTGCTGCTGCCCGGTGATGCGGTCGCACAGATGGCGGCACTGGCGGAGACGGATCGCCCGGACGTGGTGTTCCTCGACCCGATGTTTCCGGAACGCCGCAAAGCCTCGGCAGCCGTGAAAAAGGACATGGCGGCTTTCCACGCACTCGTGGGTGCCGATGAAGACGCCGATATGCTGTTGCCGCTCGCCCTGCAGCTGGCGCGTTATCGTGTGGTGGTCAAGCGTCCGCGCCACGCGCCACACCTCGCCGGGATCAAACCGGGCCTGGTGCAGGAAGGCGAGTCGACGCGCTTCGATATCTACCCGTTGCGTAGCATGCAGCAGCCCTGAGCAGCGCCTAGCGCTGGCAATATGCCGCGAGATCCAGTTCGAACACGCGCGCGTCCTCACGGCCGGCCAGTGCCGGGTAGTAATTCTTGCGCCGGCCTATCTCGACAAAGCCTTCCGCAGCATACAGCTGCAATGCCGGCTCGTTGGAGACGCGCACTTCCAGGAACACGCGCACAATGCTGCTATCGAGAGCCAGCAAGCTGTCGCGTAACAGCCGGCGGCCATGGCCATGGCCCTGCGCCGTCGGGATGATGGCGATGTTGAGCAGGGTGGCTTCGTCGAGCACACATTCGTAGATCGCAAAGCCGATGATCTCGCGCGCTTGCTCCAGCACGAAGCTGCGCAGGTGTGCCTGTTCCAGGCACCAGTAAAGGGTCGAGGCCGGCCACGGATAGAGGTGTGCCTGCTCCTCGATGAACAGCAGGTCGTCGTAATCCTTCAGTGTGGCGCTGCGAAGTTTCAAGACATTGTCTTCAGTGGCGGACCAGCACTTGCAGCTTGCGCCAGGTGTCGGCCTTGCGCGCGGGCTCGTCGAGCATGTCCTGCAGTGCACAGGCAGCGGTTACCGGCCACTCCCTGTACGCCAGTGACGGCAGGTCATCGTCGTGGCTGGCCAGCAGCGTGGCAGCGGCGGGCCCGAAGCAGAGGATCTGGCGCACTGTGGTCGATTGCAGCGGCCCGCCGTCTAGCAGGCCCTGGAAATGGTCGCGGGCTGCCTGCAGGTTGCGTTCCCTGTTCTGCGGGATCGGCCATTTGTACTGCAGGGCACCCGGCAGCGATGCGTCGCGCCCGATGGCCTGCAGGATATTACGCAGCAGTGTTTTTTGCAGGTTGTCGAGGCGCGGCATGTCAGCCAGCACGAGCAGGTCATCGGCTGTCCAGATGGCGAGCTGGCACTGGAACGGCGGTGAGGTGCTATCCACGTCCGGTGGGGCAGCGACCGCTGCCGGGCCCTGCTCTGGTGACGGTCGGGCGCGTGGCGGTTCATGGTCCAGCAGCTCGCTGATACGTGCCGGCTTGCTGGCGATCGGCTCCGGTTGCTCCGGCTCACTGTGCGCGGGCTGCAGGACTGGCGACGGGCGCGCACCCGGCAGTGGCGAGCGCGCCACGTACTGGGTGACACCCATGGCGTCGAGGTAATCCAGTCGCAGCGCTTCGTCCATGGCCATCAGCAGCTCAGATGTTGTCGCCTTCCTGCGGGTTGATGCGCAGGTTGCCGGCGGCAAGCAGGTTCAGTGCGTTCAGGTACGCCTTGACCGAGGCAACAACGATATCGGTATCGGCACCGTTGCCGTTGATGATGCGGCCGGTGCGTTCCAGTCGCACGGTCACTTCGCCTTGCGAGTCGGTGCCGCTGGTGATGGCGTTGACCGAATACAGCAACAGGTCAGCACCGCTCTGCGCGATTTTCTCCACCGCCTTGAACGCGGCATCGACCGGGCCACTGCCTTCGGCGTCGGCATCGACGCGCTCGCCTTTCACCCGAAGGCTGATGCTGGCATGCGGGCGGCTGCCGGTTTTCGAGTGGACGTCGAGCGCGACCAGTTCGTAGGTTTCCTGCACTTCGCTCGGGTCCATGTCGCTGACCAGCGCCTGCAGGTCCTCGTCAAAGATTTCCGATTTCTTGTCGGCGAGTTCCTTGAAGCGGGCAAACGCATCATTGAGTGCCTCGTCATCCAGTTCGATGCCAAGATCCTTCAGGCGTGTGCGGAATGCATTGCGGCCTGACAGTTTGCCCAGGACGAGTTTGTTGGCATTCCAGCCCACGTCTTCCGCGCGCATGATCTCGTAGGTTTCGCGGTGCTTCAGCACGCCGTCCTGGTGGATGCCGGATTCGTGTGCGAACGCATTGGCGCCGACGATGGCCTTGTTCGGCTGCACCGGGTAGCCGGTGATGGTGGAGACCAGTTTGGATGCCGGCACGATCTGCGTGGCATCAATACGCGTCTCGACCGGGAATACATCCTTGCGCGTGCGCACGGCCATGACGATTTCTTCCAGCGACGCATTGCCGGCGCGCTCGCCGAGGCCGTTGATGGTGCACTCGACCTGGCGTGCGCCGTTCATCACCGCAGCGAGCGAGTTGGCCACGGCCATACCGAGGTCGTTGTGGCAGTGCGTTGACCAGATGACCTTGTCCGCATTCGGCACGCGCTCGATCAGCTGTTTGAAACGCTCGCCCCACAAGGCGGGGATCGAATAGCCGACGGTATCCGGCACGTTGATGGTTTTCGCGCCGGCCTGGATCACCGCGTCAAAAATGCGCACGAGGAAATCCAGTTCCGAACGCACGGCATCCTCGGCAGAGAATTCCACATCGTCGGTGTATTCGCGCGCCAGTTTCACCGCCATGACCGCCTGCTCGACCACCTGGTCCGGCGTCATGCGCAGTTTCTTCTCCATGTGGATCGGGCTGGTGGCGATGAAAGTGTGGATGCGGCCGGATTTCGCCGGCGTGATGGCTTCGCCGGCGCGGCGAACGTCCTTCTCGTTGGCGCGGGCCAGTGAGCAGATCGTGGAGTCCTTTATGGTTTCGGCAATGGCCTTGATGGCCTCGAAGTCGCCGGGGCTGGCAGCGGCAAAGCCGGCCTCAATGACGTTGACGCCGAGCTTCTCCAGCTGGCGGGCGATGCGGATTTTCTCATCGCGCGTCATGGACGCGCCGGGGCTCTGCTCACCATCGCGCAAGGTGGTGTCAAAAATGATCAACGGTTCTTTGCTGGACATAATCGTGCTCCGGAAATCGGTTGCGTTTCTGAAATCGGGTGTGCGTGCTGTGGGTGCCCCGCGCGGGGCGTGCGATATCGATGCCCCTCAGGGCAGCAGGAGCAGGCAGAAGCCATGCGCGGACTGCAGGGCGAGTCCGCGGTGCGTGCAATGCTTGTGAACCGGCTTGCGTTGCATGGCTGTGGTCAGGGCAAATTCCAGAATGGGTGCCTGAATGATAATGCGTGCGCGGAATGTTTGCCAAGCACGGCCTTGGCCTGTCACGGCGACCGGATGGCCAGTGGCTCGCATTGCGCCTGCGTGTTGTAGGCGATGACCTGCACCGCGCCGTCTGCCGGCTGGTGGAAGAAGCCGGCCCAGCGCTGCGGCCTGGCCAGCAGGGACGGTAGCGACGGGCCGCCCACCTGGAAAATCCCGTAGCCGATGGCCTGGCCTGCGCTGTTGCGCAACAGCACGCTGGTCATGCTGTCCCCGGCAGTGCTGTGGCTGTCCCCGGTGATCTTGCGGCCGGCTGGGTCGTCTTTCAGCGGCTTGATGCGGATCTCCCCGTGTTGGCAGGCGACGACGGCCGTTGGTAGCGCGGCCTGGCCAGCGTAAACGCGGTGTTCCCGGCTGCCATAGATGCCCTTGCCATGGGTTTGCAGTACGACCTTGCGCTCACTGATCTCACGGTAGCTCTGCGCCATCATCGGGGCGAAAGGCACCTCCGAGGTAGCGCGCATGTCCTCCATGTCGAGCGCATAGGCGACCTGGCTCAGCCGGCGCTGGTTACTGTCCTGCACGATATGGGCGGCCTCCCGCCAGCAGCTGGTGCCGAGCACCAGGTTGTAGAGCAGGGCGAGCAGCCACCAGAATGGCTTGCGGCAGCTGCCCGCGGGGTAGGCGAGGGCGGCACAGGCCGCGAGGAACAGCAGGCCGGTATTGGCGAAGCGGCCGGTATAGGCGCCAGGCAGTTGGGCGCGCACCAGACCTGCAGCGAGGCCGGTCAGCAGGGTGGCCCACAACAGGAAGCCCAGGCCGCGATGTGCCGGCGCCCGGCCCGGCAACAGCAGCGCCGCCAGCAGCGGCAGGGGTGACAGGGCCAGCAGGGCGGGCGCGGAAAACCACTGTGCCAGCGGCGGCAGGCAGAAACTGGCCATGAACTGCAGCAGGTTGCTGCCCCAGGCCAGGTAGAAGCCTGCGGGGTCGGCAAAAAATGTCCCGCTGATGGCAGCCATTTCTGCTGCCGATAGGGGCAGCGCCAGCCGGATCGCCTGCAAGGCCAGTGGCGGGGTCTGCTGGAGCCAGTAACCGTTCAGCGTTTCCCAGCCGGTGGCAGTACCGCCCAGCAACGCCAGCGCCAGCAGCAGCCTGCGCGGCGGCAGCAGCACCGTTAGTGCGGCCAGGGGCAGCAGCCACCACGGTGCACCGCATCCGATAGCAACTCCTGCGCCAGCGGCCATTGCCCAGACCGAGCGCCGCTGCAGGCCCAGCCCGGCCAGTACAAGTCCGGCGCTGAGGCCACTCCACTGCAGGTTGGCAGGGTTGACGAAGCTTTCCCATTGCAGGACGCAAGACAGCCAGCTCGCAAACAGCAGTGCCAGCGCCAAGGTCTCCCGCTGCCGGCGGTTGTGCCCGCCGTGTGCCAGCAGGCTGGCAAACAGCGCGCAACACAGCAGTGTGAAGAATGCCGAACAGCTTGCTGTCAGGCGGCCGCTGCCATCCGCCAGCAGGTCCAGCGCATAGACGAGTTTCGGCAGCGGGATGAAATGCAGCTGGTTGTGCCGTTCCAGCAGGCTGGCGAGGTCGAGCTGCCCGGCGCTGGCGGCTGCGACAAGACCGCTGTGTTGCCAGACATCCGCCGCCGGCAGGTGGACCAGTGACAACTGGCTGGCGCGCCACGACAGCAGCAGTGAGCACAGCAGCAAGCCCGCCAGCCCGGCCAGTGCCAGCGCCTGCAGGCGGTTGCTGGTCCCTTTCAGCGGCATGCAGCGCGCCTGATCAGTCGCCGGTGTAGACACAGCCACTGGTGCAGGTCTCCTTGACCACGACCTTGCTTAGCAGCGGCAGGGCCGGTTTCAGCTCGCTCCAGATCCAGCGCGCCAGGTTTTCGCTGGTCGGGTTGTCGAGCCCGGGGATGTCATTGAGGTAATGGTGATCCAGCCGCTCCCACACGGGCCGGAAGGCAGCCTTGATGTCGGCAAAATCCATCACCCAGCCGTTCTGTTCATCCACCGGCCCGCTGACATGGATCGATACCTGGAACGAATGGCCGTGCAAGCGGTTGCACTTGTGGCCGGCGGGGACGTGCGGCAAGCGGTGCGCTGCCTCGATCGAGAATTCTTTGTAGATTTCCATGCTCAGCTCCTGTCTGGCGGCATAGTAACCGGCTGCAAGGGCAGGCGGATGGTGAAGCGGGCACCGCGGCCGGTCTCCGACTCGACATCGATCATGCCGCCGTGATGCTCGGTAATGATGAAATAGGATATCGACAGCCCGAGCCCGGTGCCCTGGCCCACTTCCTTGGTGGTAAAGAACGGTTCGAAGATATGCCGGCGCACCTCGGGCGCGATGCCCGGGCCGTTGTCGGCCACCCGGATCCAGGCCTGGTCGCTGTCGCAACCGCTGCTAACCGTAATGCACGGGTCGGCTGGTGGCGCTGCCCGCAGCGCCTGCGAGGCATTGCGGATCAGGTTCAGCAGCACCTGCTGGATCTCGGGGGCCGAGCAGGGCACCCGCGGGATGTTGTCGGCCAGCTGGCGCTGCAGGCGGATGGCGACACTGCCACCCTCGCGCTCGATCTCGAAATTGTTGTCCATCAGTTCCAGGCAGTTTTCCGCCAGCGCATTGATGTCGACCGGGGCGTGCTGCTGCCCGCTGCGGGAAAAGCCGAGCATGTTGGCCACAATGCGCGCCGAGCGCTCCCCGGCATCGCGGATCGTGCGCAGGAAGCTGGGGATTTCGCGTTGTTCCAGGTAGCTGTTGATGGCCTGCAGGTCCAGCTGCAGGCTCGCGGCCACCTCGCTGTTTTTCGGCAGTGCTGCCGACAGGCGGCGCTCGATGTTCTGCACGCTTTGCAGGATGGCGCCCAGCGGGTTGTTGATCTCGTGGGCCATGCCGGCGGCCAGTTCGCCGAGCGACAGCATCTTTTCGTTCTGGATCAGGCGGTTTTCCATCATGATGCGCATGGTCACGTCATCGACGCGGATGACCGCCTCCTGGATGTCCCGGGCAATCAGGGGGAAGACTGTGATGTCCGTGTAGTAGGTCTGGCCCTTGCTGACCAGTTTGGTGCTTTCCATCACTTTGGGCACGCCTTCCTCAATGGCCTGCTGGATGGTCTGCAGGTCGACCGGCAGGTTGGGATAGGCCTGCCACAGCAGCTTGCCGGCCACTTCCGCGGCACCGATATCGGTGGCGAGCTCGGCGCTGCTGTTCCAGTGGGTGATTTGACCGGTCGCTGTCACACTGATCAGTACGGAGGGCATCGAATTGATGATGCTGGCAAGGTAGTCCTGTGCCTTGCGCAGCTTGTCTTCCGTCAGCTCGTGCTGGGCGATCTCGCCGTACAGCATGTTGTTGATATCACGCAGTTTCTGCGTCCGCTCCTCCAGCTGGCGCTCGATGTGGCGGTAGGCGTCCTGCCAGTCGCGCAGCTCGCTGGCCTGCCGGCGCTGCCGGATGAGCAGCCATGCACAGGCGGCCGCAGCCAGCAGCAGGGGGAGCAGGGTGGCCACGGGCAGGGTTGGCATGGGCGTATGGGGAAGGGGTGTCCGGGGGCAAGCAGGGGATTCTAAAGCAAAGGCAGCCCGGGCAGGTATAATCAAAAGTCTTGTGGTGCTTGCCTCCGGGCACAGCTTTTCTTACAATGCGCGCCCTTCGACCCACCTTGAGGTGGGCATCAGTGTGGAGTGAGTGAACATGTACGCGGTTATCGAGAGCGGTGGCAAGCAGCACCGGGTTGTGGAAGGCGAGGTCCTGAACGTCGAACTGCTGGATGCAGCAGCTGGCGACAAGATCGATTTCAACGACGTCCTGCTGGTAGGCAGCGGTGACGGCGTCAAGGTCGGCGCCCCTTACGTGGCTGGTAGCAAGGTGTCTGCCGAAGTCGTCGGCCATGGTCGTGCCGACAAGATCCGCATCATCAAGTTCCGCCGTCGCAAGCACCATCGCAAGCAGATGGGCCACCGCCAGTGGTTCACCCAGATCAAGATCACCGCGATCAGCGCCTGATCCGCAGCAAAGAGGTAGACAGTCATGGCACACAAGAAAGCAGGCGGTAGCACCAAGAACGGCCGCGATTCCCAGGCGAAACGTCTCGGCGTGAAACTGTTTGGCGGCCAGCAGGCCGTTGCCGGCAACATCATCGTGCGCCAGCGCGGTACCCAGTACCACGCCGGTGACAATGTCGGCATGGGCACTGACCACACCCTGTTCGCGACTGCAGAGGGTGTCGTCAAGTTCGAAGTGAAAGGCAAACACAACCGTCGCTACGTCAGCGTCGTTGCTGCCTGAGCCGTTACCGGCCCTGAAAAGCCCCGCCATGCGGGGCTTTTTTGTTTTAATCTTGTGCCATTCAAGCCGGACAGAACCGCATGAAATTTGTAGATGAAGTGCCGATTACCGTGCACGCCGGCAAGGGCGGCAATGGCTGCATGAGTTTCCGGCGCGAGAAATATGTACCGCGCGGTGGCCCGGATGGTGGCGATGGCGGTGATGGCGGCAGTGTCTACCTGCGTGCCGACGAGGCGCTGAACACGCTGATCGACTACCGCTACCAGCGCCAGCACCGTGCGAAAGATGGCCAGCCGGGGCGTGGCGCGAACTGCACCGGCCACAGTGGTGCCGACCTGGTACTCGATGTGCCAGTCGGCACTACCGTCATCGACGAGGACACCGGTGAAGTGCTAGGTGACCTGACCCGCCACGGTGAGAAATTGCTGGTCGCACAGGGCGGCTTCCACGGCATTGGCAACGCGCGCTTCAAGTCGAGTATCAACCGCGCCCCGCGCCAGACCAAGCCGGGCCAGCCGGGTGAGTCTCGCAACCTGCGTCTCGAACTCAAAGTACTGGCCGATGTCGGCCTGCTCGGCTTGCCGAATGCCGGCAAGTCGACGCTGATCCAGGCGATCTCTTCGGCGCGGCCGAAAGTGGCCGACTACCCCTTCACCACGCTGGTGCCGAATCTCGGTGTGGTCAGTGTCAGCAAGTTGCGCAGTTTTGTCGTGGCCGATATTCCCGGCCTGATTCCCGGCGCTGCGGAAGGTGCCGGTCTCGGTATCCGCTTCCTGAAGCACCTCACACGCACGAAGCTGTTGTTGCATCTGGTGGATGTGATGCCGGTCGACGGTTCGGATCCGTTTGATAACATCCGCGCCATTGAAAAAGAACTGAAAGCGTTCAGCCCGACACTGGCGGCGCGGCCGCGTTGGCTGGTGCTGAACAAGCTCGACCTGATTCCGGAAGACGAGCGCGAGGCATTCTGCAAGAAACTGTTCAAGCGGCTGAAGATCACCCAAAAAATGCCGCACTTTGCGATCAGTGCGGCGTTGGGTGAAGGCACTGAAGCGATGTGTGAGGCGATCATGTCGCACATTGAAGCTGATCGTGCGGCCCAGCTGGAAAATCCCGCCCTGGCAGAGCAGGAGCGTGACATCCAGGAAGCGATGCAGGCCGAAGCGCGCGAGGCGATTGCCGAGCTGGCCGAAGCGCGTCGCCGTGCGCGCCTCGCAGCGAAAGGCAGTGATGACGATGACGACTGGGATGATGACTGGGACGATGGCGACGTCGAAGTCCATTACGTCCAGTAAATAGAAAAGGTTGGCCATGGCGAGAACAGAAGTACAGGAAGCGAAGCGCTGGGTGATCAAGATCGGCAGCGCGGTGCTGACCGATGACGGTCGCGGCCTGGATCGCGCGAGTATCGGCCACTGGGTCGAGCAGATTGTCGAGTTGCGCCAGCGCGGGGTGGAAATCGTGCTGGTGTCTTCCGGCGCGGTGGCAGAAGGCATGAGCCGCCTGGGCTGGAAAAACCGGCCGGAAGCACTGAACGAATTGCAGGCTGCCGCTGCGATCGGCCAGATGGGTCTCGTGCAGGCCTATGAATCCTGCTTCCAGCAGTACGGCATCCACACCGCCCAGATCCTGCTGGACCATGATGACCTGTCGAACCGCGAACGCTACCTGAATGCGCGCAGCACGATGAAAACGCTGATCAAGCTCGGCGCAATTTCGGTGGTCAACGAGAACGACACGGTTGTCACCGACGAGATCCGCTTCGGTGACAACGACACGCTCGCTGCGCTGGTGGCGAACCTGGTGGAAGCTGACTTGCTGATCATCCTCACCGACCAGGACGGCCTGTTCGACAAGGATCCGCGCACGCATGCCGATGCGGCACTGATCCCTCGTGCAGCCGCGTCTGATGAGACGCTGGAAGGCATGGCCAGCGGTACCGGTGGCCGCCTCGGCCGCGGTGGCATGAGCACGAAAATCCGCGCGGCGAAACTCGCGGCGCGTTCCGGTTGCCACACGGTCATTGCCAGTGGCCGGCGGCAGTCACTGCTGCGCACACTGCATGAAGACAGCACGCCCGCGACGCTGCTGGTCGCCGATGAGAAACCGATGGCCGCGCGCAAGCGCTGGCTGGCCGGCCAGTTGCAGATGCGCGGCAAGCTGGTGCTGGATGCCGGTGCGGTGACAGTGTTGCGCAGCCAGGGCAAGAGCCTGTTGCCGGTGGGTGTCTGTGCCGTCGAGGGCGACTTCACCCGCGGCGATATCGTCGCCTGTGTCGATGCCGAGGGCATCGAGGTCGCGCGCGGCCTGGTCAATTACAGTGCTGACGAGGCGCGCAAGATCATCGGCAGGCCCACGGCTGATATCGGCAGCATCCTCGGGTACCTCAGCGCCGAAGAGCTGATCCACCGCGACAACCTGGTAATGGCCTGATGCAGCAGCCGGATCCGCCGCCAAAGCGCCAGTCTCTGCTGCGGGTCTGGTTCGCTTTGCTGGCGGTGACGCTGGCCTGCCGCGCTTTCCTGTTGCAAGACCCGGCCGATTGGCTGGCCATTGTCTTTCCGGGGGTCGTTGCTGCCACGGCCTACCTGTTGCTGTACTGCCTGTTGCTGCGTTTTCCCGTCTGGCATTTGTCGCTGGCCTGGCTGGCATTGCCGCTGCTGCTGTTTGCCGGTGGCTGGCTGCGTATCTATTGGGCCGTCCCACTGCTGTTGTTGTGGGGCTATGCGCTAAGGTGCGCCTGGCAGCAGGAGCGCATCGTGCGCTGGCAAGCATCGCGCTCGCAGCTGGCCGGACTGCTGCTGGTACTCGCCTGGGCCTATTTTTCCGGCGCCGGCAATTACGGCCACCAGTCGCCGGACTACATCATGCACAACGGCCGCCTGCTTGACCTGGTGCGCGAATCGTGGCCCGTGCACTTCGCCCATGGAACATGGGTGCAGCATCCCGATTACGGCTTGCAGCACAGCTACCTGGTCGGTTATCTCGCTTACTACCTGCCGCCAGCACTGCTCGGCAAGCTGGCCGGTGAACAGGTTGCCTTTGAGGGCATGCATCTGTGGACGCTGGCCGGTGGCTGGTTGGCCCTGTTGTGGTTGTGGCGCCTCGCTGGGCCGGCCAGCGGTGTGTTGGCTGCCATCGCGTTGCTGTTGTTCGGTGGCTGGGATGCTGTCGGTGCCGTGGTGTCGCTGGTCGAAGGCAGTGTGCGGCGGCAAGTGCCGTTCGAGTTGTCGACGATCGGCGCGTTTTTCGGTTCGCTGGACCAGGACACCGGCAGCCTGGATTTCTGGCCGGTGCTGCTCTTTGGTTATTTTTTCGGTGGTTACCTGTCCAATGCGGCGGAGTTGTTCTGGTCGCCGCACCAGACACTCGCTGCCTGGGTTTGCATGGGGTTGCTGTTGCAAGCCTTTCGCAGCGGCCACCTGGCGGTATTGTGTTTCATCTATGCCTTGCTGGCATTCTGGTCGCCGATGAACATGGTCGCAACGGCCGTGTTGCCATTGTGCATGGTGTTGTCGCGCGGTATACACAGTGTGCGCGCAGCGCTGACCACCCACAATGTGGTGGCCGGCGGTAGCATGCTGCTGCTGTTCGCACTCTACTACCTGTCAGGCAGTGCAGCTGCCAATCCATGCGCGTTTGTCTGGCAACAGTTCGACTTCGACGGGCGCTGGTGGGTGTTCCTGCTGTTCCATGGTCTGTCGTGGGGCATGTATGCCGTCGCGGTCGCCAGTGGTTGGCGCGGGCTGGCTGCCACTGACCGCTTGGTTTTCCTCGCGCTGTGTGCGGCGTTGCTGTTGCTGTCGCTGGTGAGTTACGGCCAGTACAACGACCTGTTGTGTCGCGGCATCACCGGGCTGTATTTCCTGCTGCTCGTGTTCCTGTTGCAGCGTGTCGGCCAGGTGTGGCAGGCGGGCAGGCGTGGCAGGGCGGCGCTGTTGGCAGCCCTGTTATTGCCCGGTACGGTTTCAGGCATGATCCACGCCGAGCGGGCTGTCTTGCACCATGCCGAGAAAGTGCCTGGCCAGTCTGTGGCGGACTACTACCATGGCTGGGAATTTCTCGGTCGCACGGATTCATTTTTCGTCAGGTATCTTTCCAGGGAGACGCCAGTCATGTCAGCAATTGAAGCAGGTGCACAACCATGATGAGTGTATTGCTATGGACGGGCGTGGCAGCCATCGGTGCGCTGGCCTTCGCGATGCTGGCGCTGGCCAATGGCGAAACCGTCAATGCCTTGTGGCTGGTCGTGGCAGCCGTGTCGACTTACGCGATTACCTACCGCTTCTACGCGCGTTTCATTGCGACGCGGGTGATGGAGCTCAATGACCGCCGCCTGACGCCGGCTGAACGGCACAACGATGGCCTCGATTACGTGCCGACACACAAGTGGGTGCTGTTCGGCCACCATTTCGCGGCGATTGCCGGTGCTGGCCCGCTGGTGGGGCCGGTGCTGGCGGCACAGATGGGCTACCTGCCAGGCACCCTGTGGATTCTCGTCGGCGTGGTGATTGCTGGTGCAGTGCAGGATGCGATGATCCTGTTTGCCTCGACGCGGCGCGACGGCCGTTCGCTCGGCGAAATGATGCGGCTGGAAATGGGCAATACGGCTGGCCTGATCGGCATGCTCGGCATCCTCGCGATTGTCGTCATCCTGCTCGCCGTGCTCGGCATGGTGGTGGTGAAAGCGCTGGTCGGCAGCCCGTGGGGCGTGTTCACCTTGCTGGCGACTGTGCCGATCGCCATCCTGATGGGCGTGTATTCGCGCTGGTGGCGGCCGGGCAAGGTCGGTGAAGTGTCAGTGATCGGTTTTGTGCTGCTGATGCTGGCGCTCTGGTATGGCAGTGTGGTGGCACAGGATCCGCAGTGGGGACAGTGGTTGGACCTGAAAGGCGAGACGCTCGCCATCGGCCTGATCATCTACGGTTTCATCGCGGCAGTGTTGCCGGTGTGGTTGTTGCTGGCACCGCGTGACTACCTGTCCACGTTTCTCAAGATCGGCACCATCATCGCCCTCGCTATCGGCATCGTTCTTGTTGCACCGCCGCTCAAGATGCAGGCGGTGACGCGTTTCATTGATGGCAGTGGCCCGGTATTTGCCGGATCGTTGTTCCCGTTCCTCTTCATCACAATTGCCTGCGGTGCCGTCAGCGGCTTCCATGCCCTGGTGTCTTCCGGCACCACACCGAAAATGCTGGAGCGTGAGTCGCATATCCGCACCATCGGTTACGGTGCGATGCTGATGGAGTCCTTTGTGGCGATCATGGCGCTTATCGCTGCCTGTGTGCTGGAGCCGGGTGTCTATTTCGCGCTGAACAGTTCGCCGGCCGTGATCGGCAAGACGGTAGAGGAAGCTGCGCAGGTGATCAGCAGCTGGGGCTTTGTCGTCACGCCGGAGATGCTGTCGCAGATGGCCAGGGATGTCGGTGAAGCGTCGATCCTGTCGCGCACAGGCGGGGCGCCGACCTTTGCTGTCGGTATGGCAAAAATCCTGGCAGACATGATCGGTGGCCAGGCGATGATGGCCTTCTGGTATCACTTTGCGATCCTGTTCGAGGCGCTGTTCATCCTCACCACGCTGGATGCTGGCACCCGTGTGTGCCGCTTCCTGATCCAGGACCTGCTGGGCACTGCAGTGCCGTCACTGGGCAATACGCAGTCATGGGGCGCGAATATCCTGGCGACTGCGCTGGCCGTCAGCGCCTGGGGCTGGTTCCTCTACCAGGGTGTCACCGATCCGTTCGGCGGCATCAACAGCCTGTGGGCATTGTTCGGCATCGCCAACCAGATGCTGGCCGGCATGGCCCTGCTGCTGGCGACGGTGATCCTCGTGCGCATGAAAAAGATGCGCTACGTGTGGGTCACTGCAGTGCCTGCCTGCTGGATCCTCATCGTGACACTGACAGCCGGCTGGCAGAAAGTGTTCTCGCCGGACCCGAAGATCGGTTTCCTGTCACACGCGGAAAAATTTGCTGCTGCAATCGAGCGCCAGGAAGTGCTGGCGCCGGCGAGGAGCCTGCAGCAGATGCAGCAGGTGGTGTTCAATGACCGTGTCGATGCCGTGATGGCGCTGTTCTTTATCGGTGTGGTGCTGGCCATGCTGGTCTATGCGGTGCGCGCCATCATCCAGGCGCACCGCCATCCGGGCAGTACTGTGAGCGAATCGGTCGTGGTGTGGCGTGCGGAACAAGCCTGGCGTGAAGAGGCCGTCTGGCATGAATAACACCAGGCTGCACCAGATAACGCAGCAGGGCAGGCTGCTGTGGCAACGCTCGGTGGAGACCGCGCGCCTGATGGTGGGCGTCGGGGATTATGAGCGTTATCGCGAGCACATGCTGTCACACCACCCGGATGTGGCGCCGATGAGCGAGGCGGAATATTTCCGCCATTGCCAGCAGAGCCGTTACCCGGGCAAGGACGGCAATATCAAACGCTGCCCTTGCTAGCGCCTCTTACTCGCGGTTGCCGGCCGGGAATTTGTCCATCAGCTTGTTGACGGCGATGCGCAAGGCTGCGCGCCGTTCCGCTTCATTGCCGCGGCCACTGAGGATACGGGTGGCCGTGCTGTGCCAGATCGTTTCGCCCTGAGGGTTGAACGCCGCCAGGTGCAGGGTGCCGTTCTGGTAGACCACCGTCTGGTCTTTGGGCGCCTGCAGGCCCTTGAAGCTCGGTGCTTCATCGCGGTCGAATGACCAGCGCAGGCCGTATTCATTGGCGCGCTGCTCGTTTTCATTGGCGCCATTGCTGGCGATGGCAGCTTCTGCTTGCGATACCACCACGCGGTAGTCGAGCGTGAAATCCGCGTTGCCCTTGTCGATACGGCGATAGCCTTTTTCGGCGAGGTGCTTGTCAACGTGTTCGCACAACACGCGGTCGAATTCGGGCAAATGGCTGCCATCCGGTTGCAGCTTGCCGAGCGCGCTGAAATCCCAGCGGTAGGTCTTAAGCTGGCTGAAGTCGGCGTCGGCTTCGGTGCCCTGGCGGTCAAACACCGTGCGCTCGGACGTGGTGCAGGCGAGCAGGGTGCAGGCGAGCAGGGTCAGGAACAGGCCGCGCACAGCGCGCAGGGATGGCAGTGCAGGAGATGTCATGGGCAATTACCGCGGGTTGGTGGTGGAGGCGCCTTGCGGCGCGCGGGTTTTCATCGAGGAACTGGTCGCCGGCTGGCTGCGCGGCTGGGTGTCGGCCACTTCGACCGTCACCGGGATCCATTTGCGGATGATGGCGCGCAGCATGCCGTTTTTCTGCATCCAGTCGAGCTGGGTGTTGACGTCTTGCAGCAGCGCATTGTTGTCCTTGCGCACGGCCCAGCCGAGCTGCTCTTCGGTCAGTGCGTGGTTGAGGCTGATAAGGTCTTCGTAGCGCTTGTCATTGGCCAGCGACCAGCTGGTTGGTGCGTCATGCAGCAGGAAGTCCACCTGGCCGCCTTTCAACAGCGAGAATGCCTCGCTGATCGATGCCGCGGATACCACCTTGGCCTGTTGCAGTTGCTTGCGGGCAAACAGCTCACCGGTGGAGCCCTGCACCACGGCGACACTGACCCCCGGGCGGAAGATCGCACCCTTGAAGCTGAAGCGGGCGGCATCGGCAAAGCGGATGATCGGGATCTGGCCGGCCTGCAGGTAGGGTTTGCTGAACTGCACCTGCTGGCTGCGTTCCGGCGTGATCGACAGGCCAGACATGATGATATCGATCTCGCCCGCCTGCAGTGCCGGAATCAGTGCACTGAAATCCTTCTCGACATACTTGATCTTGCGGTCGAGTTGCTGGCCCAGCACCTCGGCGGCGGCGACCTCGATGCCGGTCAGTTCGCCGCCATCGCGGTAGGCCAGTGGCGGGTAATCCGGCGCAATGCCGACACGCAGCGGTTCCTTGGCTGACACACCGAAAGCAATGGCCAGGCAGCTGGCCAGGAGCAACAAGCGGGCTGTGAATCGCATCATGAATCCCTGTGGTGATGGCGGTGGAAGATGGCCGGCATCATAACCGTTCCGGCCAAGGTGGTGAATGATGCTGCTAGCCGGCAAGACCGGTTTGCCAGACTTTCCACAACAGCGAGGCACCCATGGCGAGAGACAGTATTTCAAAGCAGCGCTTCACCACGCGGCTGCCTTTGGCAATGGCGAGGTGGGCGCCGAGGTAGCCACCGGCGACCGAACCGGCCAGCAGCGCAGGCAGCCAGGTCCAGGCGATCTGGCCCTGCAGGCCCAGCGTGATGGCACCGGTGCTGTTCCAGAACAGGCCGACCAGGATCAGGGTGTAGGCCACGGCGCGGCTGTAGTCGAAACCGAACCAACGTACCAGCCACAGCGTGACGAACAGCCCGGTGCCGGAGGTCAGCGAGCCGTTCAGGAAACCGATGGTAAACAGCACGCCGCCGCCAATGGCCATGCCGGCGCTGTCGCGGTGGCGTGGGGCGCTGGCCTGGCCCAGCGCGGGGTTGGCGATCGAGTATAGGCCCAGGCCGATGGTCAGCAGGCCCAGCAGCAGGGTGCAGAGGCTGGCGGGGATCGCCAGCACCACCCGGGCGCCGAGCACCACGCCCGGCAGGCCACAGGCGAGGATGAAGCTGGCAAAGCGCCAGTCCAGCGCCTTCTCCCGGGCATGGCGCAGGGTGGCGCCGATGCCGAGTGCGACGCTGGCGACCTTGTGGGTGGCGAGGGCGAGCGGGAAGGGCAACCCGAGCAGGATCAGCACCGGCAGTTGCACGAGGCCGGCACCACCGCCCGCCAGCGCCGACAGCAGGTTCGCGACCAGTGCTGCTGCCAGCAGGGCGAGTTGCAGCGCAATGTCGTCGAGCACGCGCCGGTCGTGTCAGAGAAAGCGCATCGACAGGTCGATGGCGCGGCAGTGCTTGGTGAGGCCGCCAATCGAGATGAAATCGACGCCGGTGGCGGCAATCGCGCGCAGGTTGTCGTCACTCACGCCGCCCGAGGCTTCCAGTTTCGCGCGGCCTGCCGTGTGTTTGACGGCCTGGGCCATGTCGTCGAGCGTGAAGTCATCGAGCATGATCACTTCACAGCCGGCAGCGAGCGCTGCGTCGAGTTCCACAAAATTTTCCACCTCGACTTCGACAGGCTTGCCCGGCGACTGCGCGCGCGCCTGTTGCACCGCAGCCGCAATGCCGCCACAGGCCGCGATGTGGTTTTCCTTGATCAGGAACGCGTCATACAGGCCGATGCGATGGTTGTGGCAGCCGCCCACGGTCACGGCGTATTTCTGCGCCGTGCGCAGGCCGGGGATGGTCTTGCGGGTGTCGAGCAGGCGCACACCGGTGCCGGCCACGAGGTCGGCATAGCGGCGGCAGGTGGTGGCGGTGCCAGACAGCAGCTGCAGGAAATTGAGCGCGGCGCGTTCGGCCGACAGCAGGCTGCGCGCCGGGCCGGCCAGCAGGAACAGCGTGGTGTCGCCGTCGACACGCTCGCCTTCCGCCACGTGCCAGTCGATGCGGATGCGCTCGTCGACCTGGCGCATGACCTCGTCGACCCAGGGCTGGCCGCAGACCACCATCGGCTCGCGCGTGATGATGCGCGCATGGCCGGGCTGGCTGGCGGGGATCAGCTGCGCGGTGATGTCGCCGGTGCCGATGTCCTCGGCGAGCGCGGCGCGGACCTGGCGGATGATGTCGGCTTGCAGGTGCTGGATACGGTGCATGGCGCGGGCTGCTGCAGTGGCGGGGACGATATTGTTGCAGATAAGCAAGCACTGTGCATGGCGGGGGATTTGCGCGATGATGCGCCCGTTGTGATTGAAGGGGAATGCCATGAAAGAGTTGCGGGGCAAGGTGGCGGTCATTACCGGCGCGGGCAGCGGCATTGGCCGCGCACTGGCGCAGGCGTTGGCGGCCGAGGGTTGCCACATCGCCTTGTGCGACATCAATGAAAAAGGCCTGCGCGAGACCGAGCAGTTGCTCGCACCGGCCGGCGTGCGCACCAGCGTGCATGTCGGCAGCGTGGCCGATCGCGAGGCCATGGCGCTGTTGCCGGCCGAGATCGAGCGCATCCATGGCGCCATCCACCTGGTCTTCAACAATGCCGGCGTCACGATCAGCAAGAGCTTCGAGGACCACACGCTCGCCGATTTCGATTTCCTGTTCGGCATCAACCTGTGGGGCGTGCTCTATGGTTGCCATTATTTCCTGCCGTACCTGAAGAAGCAGGGTGAGGGGCACATCATCAACACGTCGAGCATGGCGGGCTTCATCGCGTTTCCCAACCAGGCGGCTTACTGCATGTCCAAGTCGGCCGTGAAGGCGCTGAGCGAGACACTGCGCATTGAGCTGGCCTGCCACAACATCGGTGTCACCAGCATCCACCCGGGTGCGATCCGCACCAACATCATGCATGCGGCGATGGCGAAATCCGGTGCCGATGAGGAGACGAAAAAACTCGCCGCGATGGTAGACCGTTTCGGCAAGTCGCCCGAGGCGCTGGCGAAAAAAGTCGTCAAGGCGGTGAAGGCCAACAAGATGCGGGTGCTGGTCGGTCCCGATGCCTATCTGCTCGAATTCCTCAAACGCCTGTTCCCCGTGTGGATCCACAAGCCGTTCGAGATGGCCTTCAGCAAGGTGGCTGCGAAAAAACAGGCGTGATGGTGATGGGCCTGCCCGCTTACCACCTGCTGCGTAGCCGGCGGCGTACGATTGCCATCCATGTGCACGACGGACGTGTTGATGTGCGTGCCCCTCTGCGGGCGGCGCAGCGCGACATTGATGCCTTCGTGCAGCAGAAAGCCGGCTGGATCGAGAAAAAACTGGCCGAGCTGCGCGCGCAGGCTGTTGAACAGTTCCGCGTCGATGACGGCTGCACGATCGAGGTGCTGGGTGAACGTCTCGTCGTGCGCTGGCAACCGGCTGTGCGCGGCGCGGTGCAGCGCGATGGCGATGTGTTGTGCATCCAGGGTCGCGGGCTCGACGACGAGAAAGCGCGCCGCTTGTTCCTGCGCTGGCTGGCGGAGCAGGCCGGACACACGCTGTTGCCGTTAGCGGAACAGCGCATCGGCGCGATGGGGTTGTCACACAAGCTTACGGGTTTCACCTTGCGCTACACCCGCAGCCTGTGGGGACGCTGCAGCGGACGCGGCAATATCCTGTTCAACCCGCTGATCCTGCTGGCGCCGCCGGCAGTGATGGACTACCTCATCGTGCATGAGGCCAGCCACCTGCAGCACATGGACCATTCGCGCGCGTTCTGGGCGCTGGTCGAACAATATTGCGCGCACTGGCAGCAGGGACGGCGCTGGTTGCGTGAACACGGCCACCGTTTGCGCGTGGCTTGAGAGATTTTCCATTCCGGGGTGAAGTGCGTGGGCAAGGTCATCGATATTTCGACGCATCGCGGTTTCGGCAAGCCCGATCCCGACACGGAAAAGCTGCTCGACTGGCTTGGCGACGATGTGTTCCTGATCAAGGCAGTCGTGCAGGTGCAATACACGGCGGTCTTCGAGGCCGGCCAGCCGGATGAAGCCGGTTTCGTGGCCGACACGCACGGCTTCGTGGCACAAGGGCTCGCTGCCATGCCGTGGGGGCCAGCGCAGCCGGTGGAGCTGCATTTCGAATCGCCTTGCTGGGAGACACTGCAAGCTGTGCAGCAGCGCCTCGAACCCGAGGCGGTGGTCTATGTTGCGGGTACCTACTTTGTCGAGCTGACGGCACACCCGCCGTTCCTGTCGATATTCCTCGATGCCCCAGAGAGCATCGAGCCGCTGCCGCCGGGAATGGTGCCGACGGCCTTGCGCTGGTTGCAGGGTTGATGCCCGAGCAGGCGGCAGTGGTGGAATGCCTGCGCGACCTCCCCTGACAGATCCGCTACAATGCCGCTTCCCTGAATCCGGTTGCGGCAATCCGTGGCAGATCAACCCTTTATCGACATCCGCAGTGTGGCCTTTGCCTATGGCGAGCGCCCCATCCTGAAGGACATCAACCTGCAGATCCCGCGCGGCAAGCTGGTGGCCATCATGGGGGGGAGCGGCTGTGGCAAGACCACGCTGTTGCGCCTGCTGTCCGGCCAGTACCGGCCACAGCAGGGTGAGGTCATCGTCGGCGGCCAGCGGGTGGACCGCATGAACAGCCGCGAGCTGTTCCGTTTCCGCCGTTCGATGGGCATGCTGTTCCAGTTCGGCGCACTGTTCACCGACCTCAGCGTGTTCGACAACGTCGCCTTCCCACTGCGCGAGAACACTGACCTCCCGGAGAGCGTGATCCGCGACCTCGTGATGATGAAGCTGTCGGCCGTTGGCCTGCGCGGTACCCAGGACATGAAAACCGCCGAACTGTCCGGCGGCATGGCGCGCCGCATCGCGCTGGCCCGCGCCATCGCCCTCGACCCGGCGCTGATGCTGTACGACGAGCCATTTACCGGCCTCGACCCGATCTCGCTCGGCGTCATCGCCCATCTGATCAAGAAACTCGGCGATGCGCTCGGCACCACGGCGATCATGGTCACGCACGACATCCACCATTCGCTGCAGCTGGCTGATCACGTTTATTTCATGGCTGGTGGCAAGATCATCGCCTCCGGCACACCGCAGGAAGTGCTGGCCTCCAGCGACCCGTGGGTCGCCCAGTTTGTGCAGGGCGCGGCCGATGGCCCGGTGCAGTTCGCTTTCCCCGCGCCGACCTCGGTCGGCGAGGATTCTGGCCTGGAGGCACGTCGTGTTTGAGTGGTTGCGCCACCTGGGCGCCTGGACAATCGACGCGCTGTGGAAACTCGGTTTCGCCAGCCGCTTCCTGCTGGCCATCGTGCTGCACTCCGGCCAGGTGTTGCTGCGGCCGCAGCTGCTGATCCGCGAGATGTTCTTCGCCGGCGTGCTGTCGCTGATCATCATCATGGTGTCCGGCCTGTTTGTCGGCATGGTGCTGGGCCTGCAGGGCTACAACACGCTGGTGCGCTTCGGCTCGGCCGATGCGCTGGGCACACTGGTGGCGCTGTCGCTGTTGCGCGAGCTGGGGCCGGTGCTGGCGGCGCTGCTGTTTGCCAGCCGCTCCGGTTCGGCGATGACGGCCGAGATCGGCCTGATGAAGGCCACCGAACAGCTGGACGCCATGGCCGTGATGGCCGTGAACCCGGTGGCGCGGGTCATCGCACCGCGTTTCTGGGCCGGCGTGCTGTCGCTGCCGGTGCTGACGGCACTCTTCAACGTGATGGGCATTTTCGGCGGCTATTACGTCGGTGTGGTGCTGATCGGCCTGGACGAGGGCAGTTACTGGGCCCAGATGCAGAATGCGGTCGACCTGCATGACGACGTCATCAATGGCCTCATCAAGAGCGTCTTTTTCGGTATTGCCGTAACGCTGATTGCTGTGTTCGAGGGCTATGATGCCGAGCCGACTGCAGCGGGCGTCTCGTCGGCGACCACGCGCACGGTGGTGACGTCCGCGCTGGTGATCCTGGCGATGGATTTTGTACTGACGGCCTTCATGTTCTGATGGCGGTCGCAGCAGGGGTGAGAACGGGATGAAACGGGCAACGATAGATCTGTGGGTGGGCATTTTTGTCGCGATCGGGCTGGCTTCGGTGAGCTTCCTGTCGCTGAAAGTGGCCAACCTCACCAGCAGCAACGGCGGTGCGACCTACGCGCTGTATGCCGAGTTCGACAATATCGGCGGCCTGAAAGTGAAGGCACCGGTCAAATCGTCCGGCGTGGTGGTCGGACGCGTGACCGGCATCGAGCTCAATGCCGACAATTACCGCGCACGCGTGTCGCTGGCACTGGACCAGAAATTTGCCTTCAGCCGCGACACCAGTGCGGAAATCCTGACGGCCGGCCTGCTGGGCGAGCAGTACATCGGCCTCACGCAGGGCGGCGAGGAGGATGTGCTGAAAGAGGGCGACCGCATCGCGCTGACCTCGTCGGCGATGGTGCTGGAACAGCTGATTGGCAAGTTCATGACCTCGATGGCCGAAAAGCCGGCCTCGGGCAAGTAACCGCGGAGACAGAGACAATGAAAAGCTGGTTGATGGCATTGCTGATGGTCTTTTCACCGCTGCTGGTCGCCGAGGAAAACCCGGCGGTACTGGTGCGTGAGACCTCGGAAAAAGTCCGCATGTTGTTGCTGAAGGAAGACGGCAGCAATACCGATGCTGTGCGCGCCGAGGTGCAGCAGGTGCTGTACCCGCGCTTCGACTTCACCCGTATGACCGCACTGGCCGTGGGCAAGCACTGGAAACAGGCTACGCCGGAACAGAAAACCGCGCTGACTGACGAGTTCCGCACGCTGCTGACGCGCACCTATTTCTCGACGATGCTGCGTTACCGCGATGTAGCGATCAATATCAAGGGCGAGCCTTTGCTCGAAAACGAAGGTAAGGAAGCGACCGTCAAGACCGATGTGAAAGTCGCCACCGCCCAGCAGCCCGTGCTGATCGACTACGTGCTGTATCACACGGCGGAAGGCTGGAAAGTGTTCAATGTCAGTGTCGAGGGCGCGAGCCTGGTCACTGTCTACCGCAACCAGTTCGGCGACGAAGTGAGCAAGGGCGGCATCGATGGCCTCATCCAGTCGCTGAAGGCCAAGAATGCCGCGCCGGCGCCGCAGAGCGCGGCGGCCGCGACCCCGGTGCAGTCCTGAGTCCTGGTACTGACGCCGATGCTTGAGGCGCTGTCAGCCAGTTACTACCGCCTGCATGGCGATATCGACATGCAGGAAAGCTCGCAGTTGTTGCGTGAATTGCTGGCGCTGCCCGCAGGCATGCAGGCCGTTACGCTGACTCTGGATGTGGGTGGTGTCGGCACCGCTGATTCACTGTTGCTGGCCGCGTTGCTCGACCTGCGCCGCAAGCTGGAGGGCAGGGGCTGCCGGCTGCACGTGCGCGGGCTGCCGGAGGGCTTGCGCGGCCTGGCCCGCGTTTACGGTATAGAATCGCTGCTCGAACCCGTGCTGGAACAAGCCTGACCTTATGAAACGCCGCCTGTTGTTGCTCCCCGCTCTGTTGCTGCTGTCCGGTTGTGCCGGCTGGTGGGAGCATCCGCGCGACCCGCTGGAGCCGATGAACCGGGCCATCTACCGTTTCAACGAGGAAGCGGATCGCTATGTGATGAAGCCGGTCGCCGAAACCTACCGCGATGTCACGCCGGATCCCGTGCGCATAAGCATCCGCCGTTTCTTCAACAACCTCGGCGATGCATCCAGTGCTGTCAATTACACGCTGCAGGCGAGGCCTGAGCCTGCGTTCTACAGTTTTGCCCGTTTCACCCTCAACTCGACGGCCGGTGTGCTCGGCTTTTTCGACGTGACGGGTGAGGACGAGCGTCGCTTTGCCCAGACCGGCTTCGGCGACACCTTTGCCCGCTGGGGCTGGAAGAACAGCAGCTATTTCGTGATCCCGCTGCTGGGGCCTTCCACCCTGCGCGATGGCACTGGCCTGGTGGCGGGTTCTGCCTTCCAGAACAACGTGCTTTACGGTAGCCCGCATGATGATGCGTTGATGCTGTCTGGTGTGGCGGGGGCCGTGAGCACCCGCGAGCGTTTGCTCGGGCTGGAGGAGACGGTCAAGGGCGCTGCCCTGGATCCTTATGCCTATACCCGTGACGGCTGGTTGCAGATGCGCGCCCGCACCACGGGCGACGACCCGCCGCAATCGGCCGACGAAGACATCGATATCGACGATCTGGTGGAGTGACGCTGGCCCGGTCTTGCCTTATGCTCTTCTCACAAAGGAAACCATCCCTTAATAACGTGAAGGACAAGCCGGATGGCCGCCAGCCCTGCGCAATCGAGTGTGTTATCGCAGCACCAGCTGTTCATGCTGGTGCGCGGCCACTTGCTTGAGCGCTTGCGGCTGGTCTTCGATCTGTGCGAAAGCCAGTTGCTGGCGTCGGGCGAATCGCCCTTCCTCTGTTGTGACCTGCGCCGCAGCCGCCGCTCCTTCATGGACAATTTCCTCAGCCACCTGCAGCTGCGCTGTGAGGAACCCGGCCGCAGCTGGGTTATCGGCAGTTCGGCAGGCGTGCGCCACGCCCGTACCCTGATCCACCTTGCCGCTGCCGACAGCAGTGTCCGTTCACTGTGTGAGCAACAGGCTGCCGCCTTCGGCAGGTTGGCAGCAGCCTGGAACCAGCAGACCGGGCTCACGACCGGTGTGCTCGATTGCCCGCTGTCGCCCCATACCATCACCCGTTTGTTCTTCCTGTTGCTGCCCGATTTGCCGGTGCCATTGCGTATCCGCTGCCGCCTGGGGCATGTGTTCTGCGACCAGTTGCCAGCCACGGCCGAGTTGCTGTGCCAGACGGTGACGAACATGCTGCAACGCCGTGGTGTGCTCGTGGCCGCCATGCAGCCGCTTGCCCTGCCGGAGTGGTGGCAGCCGCTGGAAAAACCGCGCCAGCCGTCCGTCGCAGCCCAGGCACTGGTGGTGCCGCCACGGCTGGTGGACCGCGCGTCGGCCTTGGCCACCGACTTGTCGATGCTGGCACAGTCCGGCCAAATGGGCAGGCTGGTCGACATACTGGCCGGTGAACGGCAGACCCTGTTGTTGCCATGGCTGTTGCGCCAGCTGGATCCGGCGAGCAGTGATTTGCCGCCCACCGGACGCGAGATCCTGGGCCTGCTGGCCGGTCCGCTGTTGAAGGCAGCCTGTGAGCAGGGTTTTGCCGACGCCATGCACCCGGCGCGCCGGGTGGTGGAGGAACTGTTGCGCTGGGCGCCCGGTTGGGAAGACAGGCTCGGCCTTGAAGGTTTCGTGCCGGAGTACTGCCGGGAAAAGGCGCTGGCACTGGCGCGGGGTGACAATGGCGGCTGGGCCGACCTGCTCGATTACCTGCTGCAACTCGGCAAGCGCGTACAGCAGGACAGTTCGGCGGTGGTGGCCAGTACCCGCTTGTCGCTGCAGGTGACCGAGGTGCGGGCGGAAGTGGACAACTTGCTGGCCGAACGCGCCGGGCTTGAGTACTGGCCGCAGGTGGTCATCGACATCCTGCATGAATCCTGGGCGGCCTTGCTGATGGCTATCCACTGGCAAGAGGGCAAGGCATCGGATGCCTGGCTCCATGCCATTGCTGTGGCTGATGAGCTGCTGGCTTCGGTGCAGCCGGGGGTTGACCGGCAAATGCGCCAGCGGTTGATCCAGCGGGTCACGCAACTGCTGCAAAGCCTGCGCCGGGGCTTCGAAAAGGTCGGTGTCGAGCGCAAGCACTATGCAGTGTTATTGCAACGGCTGGAAAAGGTGCATCTCGCGCTGTTGCAGGGCGTTGAGCCGGATGCACTGCCGGAGCCTGCTGCCTTGTGGCCGCCGGTGGCGCCGCTGCCCGCCCGTGACGAGCCGTTCGAGGTGGGTCACTGGCTGCGCCGTGAGGATGGCAGTGTGTTCTCGGTACAGTTTTCCGATCCCTGGTGCACGGTACTGCTCGACACGCACAGCGCCTGCCTGGAAAGCTGCAGTACGGCTGCGCTGCAGGCCGCCTTCTACGATGGCAACCTTGTGTTGCTGCCGTCGCCGCGTCCCTTGCTGTCTGCCACTTGATGGCTGATTGCTGCCACAGTCCAGCGGCCGTGCAGAATCCCTGGTTGCGCGGCGTCAGGATCGTGCCGTCGCCGAATTGCAATGCGCGTCCTGCCGCCAGCGTTGTTGACCTGCTGGTCATCCACAACATCAGCCTCCCGCCCGGCGAATTCGGCAGTGGCCATATCGATGCGCTGTTCAGCAATACGCTGGATTGCGCTGCCCACCCGTATTTTGCCTGCCTGCGCGGCTTGCAGGTGTCGGCACATTTCCTTATCGATCGCAGCGGTACGGTCACCCAGTATGTGCCGCTGGCACTGCGCGCGTGGCACGCGGGCGTGTCGCAGTGGGAAGGGCGCGACAACTGCAACGATTATTCGGTCGGCATCGAGCTGGAGGGGACGGATACCATGCCCTTTACCGATGCGCAGTACCAGGCACTGGCGGGCTTGACGCGCGTGTTGCAGCAACAGTTTCCGGCCATCACGCCGGCGCGCATTGTCGGCCACAGTGACATCGCGCCGGCGCGCAAGACGGATCCGGGGCCGCACTTTGACTGGGCGCGTTTCCGCGCGAGCCTGGTGCAGGCAGTGTGATATTCTGCGCGCCGTTTCCCTGCATTACCCGATGCCACCATGACAGCTCCTGCCATCGATATAGACGCCTTGCGCAACGGTAACCGCCGCGCGCTGGCCAAGGCCATCACGCTGATCGAAAGCCGGCGCGAAGACCATCGCGCTGCTGCGCAACAGGTACTGGAAGCGGTGCTGCCATACACCGGCAACAGTGTGCGCATCGGTATCACGGGCGTGCCCGGCGTCGGCAAATCCACGTTCATCGAGGCGTTTGGCTTGTACCTGTTGTCGCAGGGCAAGAAGGTGGCCGTGCTGGCGGTGGACCCGAGTTCACCGGTCGCGGGTGGCAGTATCCTCGGCGACAAGACGCGCATGGAAGAACTGTCGCGCCGTGACGAGGCGTTTATCCGTCCGTCCCCGTCCGAAGGCGCGCTGGGTGGTGTGGCGCACAAGACGCGCGAAACCATGCTGCTGTGCGAGGCGGCCGGTTATGACGTCATCATTGTCGAGACGGTGGGTGTCGGCCAGTCGGAATACGAAGTGGCCAGCATGGTCGATTTTTTCCTGGTGCTGATGTTGCCGAATGCTGGTGACGAGTTGCAGGGCATCAAGCGCGGCATCATGGAGCTTGCTGATGGCCTGGTGGTCAACAAGGCCGATGGTGACGGTGCGGTGTTTGCCGAGCAGACCCGCCATCACTACCAGAACGCGCTGATGCTGCTGAAGCACCCGGATTTCTGGCAGCCGCGGGTGATCTGCTGTTCGGCGTTGCAGCAGCAGGCCATCGACAATGTCTGGGCGATGGTCAGCGATTACTGCGCAGCCAGCACGGCGGCCGGCGAGTTTGCCGGCAAGCGTGCGCAGCAGAATGTTGAATGGATGAAGAAACTGCTGCACGAGATGATCGACCTGCGCCTGCAGCAGAACCCGCAAGTCGCCGCCCGTATGCCGGCGCTCAACAGCGAACTGGTGAGCGGCCGCATCACACCGTACAAGGCCGCCCGCGAATTGCTCGGTTTTTTATAATCAATTGGCCAACAACGCCTTCCAGTCAAACGACGGATCGCCGATGACGTGGAAAAACGGGTTGAGGATGTCGTCTTTCGTGTTGTAACGCATCACGTCCAGTTTTTCCGTCAGCACCTGTCCACCAGCAGCTTCCACCACGGCCTGTGCCGCAGCGGTGTCCCACTCGGAAGTCAGCGCAAGGCGGGGGTAGATGTCGGCGGTGCCTTCGGCCACCAGGCACAGCTTCAGCGAGCTGCCCATATTTTTCAGTTGTACCTCTCCGAGTTGGGCGCCGATTTTCGCCAGCAGGGCATCGACCGCGTCGGCACCGTGCGAACGGCTCGCTACCACCGCCACCGGTTCACCGTTGCGTGCGTGCATCTTGCGGGTATGGATCGCGCTGGCCTGGCCTTTCTCGTACTTGAAGGCACCACCACCTTTCACCCCGGTGTAGCTGATATCGAGCACCGGCACATGCACCACGCCGAGCACCGGCTCGCCGTTCTCGACCAGCGCGATGTTGACGGTGAACTCGCCATTGCGCTTGATGAATTCCTTGGTGCCGTCCAGCGGGTCGATGATCCAGTAACGGTTCCAGGTCTTGCGCGTCGCCCAATCGGGCAGCTTGCCTTCTTCCGACAGCACCGGTACACCGTCGAGCAGCGCCAGCAGGCCAGGCTCAAGGATCTTGTGGGCGTTGAGGTCGGCCTGCGTCAGCGGTGAGTCATCCGCCTTCATGTCAACGTTGAAATCGGCAGTGTTGTACACGGCGAGGATGGCGTCGCCGGCTTCGCGCGCGAGTTGCAGGACCTGGGGGAGGAGGTTGGCGTACATGGGATGTCCTTCAGTAAACAAGGCACCAACTATAACAGAGCGAAACGGGATGTCAGGGCTGCCAATCCACCCGGTGGTCGATGAGGTAATCATCGACGGCAGCACCCACCGTCGGGTGGAAGATGCCGGCGCCGCCCATGCGGTTGAACAGCTCGAACTGTTTCATCTTGTCTTTCACCGGGCCTTTCATTTCGGCGAAATGCAGTTCGATGCCGTCAGCTTGCAGCTGGGCAAACAGTTCAGCAAGCATGTCGGCGGATGTCACGTCGATGCTGGTGACGGGTTCTGCAGCCACAATGATGCGCTTCACCGGTGTCGGCGAGCTGCTCACCGCCTGCAGGATGTTGGTGTGGAATAACTCCGCATTGGCAAAGAACAGCGGGGCGTCCCAGCGGAACAGCACGAGCCCCGGTACGCGGCGTGCGTCCGGATGGCGCTTGGTGTCGTGGAAGCCGCGCACGCCCTGCACGCGCCCGAGCACGGCATAGTGCGGGCGCCAGCCATCCCAGAGGAATTCGATCACGGCGAGGATGATGGCCAGCATGATCCCCTCGATCGCCCCCAACACCGCCACGCCGGCAAAACACACCATGGACAGCCAGAACTCCCAGCGCTGGATGCGGTAGATGCGCCTGAGATCGCTGAATTCGAACAGGCCGATCGCGGACGCAATCACCACGGCGGCCAGTGCGCTGGTAGGCAGGTCCTGCAACAGGTTGGGTGCATAAACCAGCAGCAGGGCGACGCAGAGTGCTCCCACCACACCGGTCAACTGGGTTTTGGAACCGGAGGCTTCCGCGACCGGTGTGCGGGATGAACTGCTGCTGATCGGGAAGCCCTGGAAAAAACCGGCCGCGAGATTGGCGGCACCCAGCCCGATCATTTCCTGGTTGGGATCCACGGACTGCCTGGTCTTGGCGGCATAGGTGCGTGACAGCACGCTGGTATCGGCGAAGGATACCAGTGCCACGGCGATGCCGCCGATGACCACCGCTTTCACGTCTTCCGGGTGAATCAATGGCAGCTTGAATGTCGGCAAACCTTGCGGCAGGGTACCGAGCACCTTGACGCCCTGTTGCCCGAGATCGAGCCAGCCGGTAACCACGGTGGCGCCGACCACGGCGATCAGGATGCCGGGGATGCGCTGGTAGGGTTTCAGCAACAGGATAGTGCCCAGTGTGGTGGTGCCGATGATGACGGTGGCGGGATGGATTTTGCCGGCCAGGATCGCGTCGCCAATCAGGTAGATGTTGTGCAGTGGCCCCATGCCGTCAATCGAGAAGCCGAACAACTTCGGCAACTGGCTGATCAACACGGTCAGGGCGATGCCGTTCATGTAACCGTAGCGGATCGGCTTGGACAGCAGCTCGGTGATGAAGCCCAGCCGCAGCACACCGGCAAGGATGCAGGCGATGCCGGACACGATCGCCATCATGCCCGCCAGTGCCACGGCGCGCGCAGGATCGCCCAGTGACAGGGGCGCTACCACCGCGAGGATCAGTGCCGCCAGCGACGAGTCCGGCCCCAGCACCATGATGCGGCTCGGGCCGAACAGGGCATACGCCAGCAGCGGGATGATGGTGGCATAGAGGCCATAGATGCCGGGAACACCGGAGGCCTCGGCGTAGGCAATGCCCACCGGCACCAGCATGGTGGTGAGCACCAGCCCGGCAGCGATGTCTTTGCCCAGCCATTCCGCGCGGTATGCACGCAGGGTTTCCCAGCCGGGCAGCCACTGACCTATCAAGCAGAACCTCTCACTGCATGCAGCCTGTTTTCACAGTGTGACTTTGAGCGGCGCTTCCTGCAATGCCGCGAACTGTTCGCGCAGCTCAAGGATGTGCTGGCCCCAGTAGCGCTCGCTGTTGAACCAGGGGAAGTGCAGCGGGAAGGCGGGATCGTCCCAGCGCCGGGCGAGCCACGCGCTGTAATGCAGCATGCGCAGGGTGCGCAGGATCTCGATCCAGTGCAGTTCGCGCGGGTCGAACTCGCGGAACTCGGCGTAGCCGTCGAGGATCTCGGCGAGTTGGGCCGTCTGCTCATGGCGGTCGCCCGACAGCAGCATCCAGATATCCTGCACGGCCGGTGCCATGCGTGCATCGTCGAAGTCGACAAAATGCGGCAGGTCATCGCGCCACAATACGTTACCGGCGTGGCAATCACAGTGCGTGCGGATAAAGGCAATGTCCCGGTGCTGCCTGCATTTTTCTGCCAGCACCACCAGCAGGTCGCGCGTCAGGCTATCGTAAGCTTCTTTCAGGGATGACGGGATGAAATGCGCGCTGATGAAGGCGACGCTGTCGCTGCCGTAACTCGCCAGGTCCAGCGCCGGGCGCTCGCTGAATGGCTTGATGGCGCCGATGTTGTGCAGGCGTGCGAGCCAGCGGCCCATCACCAGCAGGTGGTCGGGGTTGTCGAATTCCGGCGCGCGGCCGCCGCGGCGCGGGAACAGCGCGAAACGGAAGCGTTGGCCAGCGACTGATGTCTCGAGCAGGCTGCGGCCGTCGTAGCGCAGCGGGGTCACAACGGGGAACTCGTCGTCGGCCAGCTCGAAGCAGAAGGCATGCTCCTCGAGGATCTGTGCGTCGCTCCAGCGGCCGGGGCGGTAGAACTTGGCCACCAGTGGCTCGCCACCCTCGACGCCGACCTGGTAGACGCGGTTCTCGTAGCTGTTCAACGCCAGGATGCGCCCATCAGAGTACTGACCGATGGCGGCCAGGGCCTCGTCGACCGCGTCGAGGATGCGCTCAGGTGTCAGGGCGTCGAACGGGTGCGGGTGGGTCGTCATGGTGGGTACCGGTCCGGGTTGGCCATGGTACGCCAGAAACCGGGACAGGGCTTGGTTGCGCCCCCTCGGGTGAACCACGATAATGGCGCCTCTTTTCAACCACCCCCCCACAGACCACAGGTGTAGCGCGATGGCCGAAGAACAGAAACGCCCCAAACCCGCGGATTATTTCTCCGACTGGAAACAGCGCGAGGCGCTGGCCGAGGACATGATCCCGCTGATCGGCAAGCTGCACCGCGAACACAACGTCAACACCTACATCTATGGCCAGCAGCTGTACAGCCGCTCGGTCATCGACATCATGAAGGCGCACCGCTTCGTGCGCCAGGTCGAGCAGAATGAACTGTCCGAGTTCGAGACCTACCCGGTCATCAAGGCGCTGGCTGGACTGAACCTCGGCCGTGCACACGTTGACGTGGGCCGTATCGCCGGCAAGTTCATGAAGAACAGTGAAGGCATGACGGTAGAGGATTTCGTCAAACGCGAAGTGGCCGAAGCGATCGGCACTGACGTCAAGCCGATCCCGGAGCCGCGCGATGTCGTGCTATACGGTTTCGGCCGTATCGGCCGCTTGATGGCGCGCCTGCTGATCGAGAAAACCGGTGGCGGTGACGTGCTGCGCCTGCGTGCGATTGTCGTGCGCAAGGGCAAGGGCGACAACGACCTCGAGAAGCGCGCCTCGCTGCTGCGCCGCGATTCCGTGCACGGCCCGTTCCGCGGCACTATCCGCGTGGATGAAGAGACCAACAGCTTCATCGCCAACGGCAACGTCATCAAGGTGATCTACGCCGACAACCCGGAAGAGATCGACTACACCCAGTACGGCATCCACAACGCGATCATCGTCGAGAACACCGGCAAGCTGACCGATGAAGCGGGCCTGTCGAAGCACCTGAAAGCGAAGGGTGTGAGCCAGGTGCTGTTGACGGCACCGGCCAAGGGCGACATCAAGAACATCGTGTTCGGTGTCAACCACGACCAGATCTCCACCGATGACAAGATCCTGTCGGCCGCTTCCTGTACCACTAACGCGGTGGTGCCGGCACTGAAAGCGGTCAACGACAAGTACGGCGTGAAGTCCGGCCACATCGAGACCGTGCATGCCTACACCAATGACCAGAACCTGATCGACAACTACCACAAGGCCGAACGTCGTGGCCGCAGCGCGCCGCTGAACATGGTTATCACCTCTACCGGTGCCGCCAAGGCCGTAGCGAAAGCGCTGCCGGAACTGGCCGGCAAGCTGACCGGCAACGCCATCCGCGTGCCGATCCCGAACGTGTCGATGGCGATCCTGAACCTGGAGCTGGACAAGGCCACCACGGCTGATGAGCTCAACGAGTACATGCGCAACATGGCGTTGCACTCGCCGCTGCGCAAGCAGATCGACTACACCAACAGCACTGAAGTCGTGTCCAGCGATTTCGTTGGCTCACGCCACGCGTGCATCTTCGATGCCAAGGCGACCATCGTGCAGGGCAACCACGCTGTCATGTACCTGTGGTACGACAACGAGTTCGGCTACTCCTGCCAGGTACACCGCGTGCTGGAGAAAATGGCGGGCGTGAACTACCGCGTCTACCCGAAGGAGTGAGGCGAGCCTCGCTGCACAGGAAGCCCGCTTCATGCGGGCTTTTTTGTGACTTACGCCCGGAGCGTGCCGATGAAGACACTGACAATCGAACGACTGGCCCACGACTTGCGCGGCATGGCGCATGACGAAGGCCTGGCCTGGTTTGTGGAAGGCGCCTTGCCGGGCGAGACAGTGGCAGTGCGCGAGCTGGCCCGGCACCAGCAAAGGGTGGATGCGGAAGCAGTAGACGTGCTTGCTGCGGTGGCGGATCGTGTTGCGCCGGCCTGCGAATACTACGGCCAGTGTGGCGGCTGCTCGTTGCAACACCTCGGTCATGCCGCACAGTTGCGCGACAAGCAGCACGTGTTGCTCGACCAGCTGGCGCGCCTCGGCAAGGTGAAGCCTGCCGTGGTGGAGGCGCCGATCGTGTCGGCACCGTGGCAATACCGCCGCCGCGCGCGGCTCGCCTGTCGCTGGTCGTCGGCCGGCAAGCAGCTGGCGTTCGGCTTGCGGGCGCGCCACAGCCAGCAGATCGTGGAGATAGCACACTGTGCCGTGCTGGTGCCATCGTTGCAGGCCTTGCTGGCGCCGCTGCGCGAGTGCCTGTCGCAGTGGTCGCAGCCGCGCCAGCTGGGGCATGTCGAGTTGCTGGCAGCCGACAATGGTGTAGCTATCCTGCTGCGCGTGCTGGCGGAACCCGACGAAACCGACGCGGCGCGCTTGCAGGCGCTGGCGCTCGCCACCGGTGCCAGCATTTTCCTGCAAACGGAAGAAAAACAGCCGCCACAGTTTTTTGCCGGCGCGCAAGCGGGCCTGCAACTCGCGGCTGGCGATGTGGCGGTGAGCTGTCTGCCGGGGGATTTCGTGCAGGGCAATGCGGCCGTGAATACGCAGCTGGTGGCTGCGGTGCTGGCTGCGTTGCAGCCATGTGCGAGCGATGTGCTGCTGGAAGCGTTTTGTGGCCTTGGCAATTTCACCTTGCCACTGGCACCGCAAGTGGCCTCGATCACGGCACTGGACTTGAGCGAGGCGATGCTGGCGCGAGCGCGGCAGTCGGTCGTGGCAGGTCGCGTTCAATGGCTGGCCTGCAACCTCGAGGCGTTCGCGCCGCAGGCCCTGCCATTGCCAAAGGCCAACAAGATCCTGCTCGACCCGCCGCGCGATGGCGCAGCGGCTTTTTGTCGCACGGTGCCGCTCACCGGCGTACAGCGCGTTGCCTATGTGTCGTGTAATCCCTCCACGCTGGCGCGCGATGCCGCGATCCTCGCCGAGCGCGGCCTGGCGCTGCGCAGTGTGCAACTGGTTGATATGTTCCCGCAGACTTCGCACATCGAGGCGCTGGTGGTATTCGAGCCGGATGCCGCCCTGGCGCGGCGGATGAAGAAAGAAAAAACAGCGAAACAGGCTGCCGGTCTGAAGCGGTTGAAACGCTAGCGCAGCGAGGCGGCCAGGCTGCAGCGCACCTGCCCGTGCTGCAGGCCGAGCAATTGCAGCGGCTGTTGCGCATCCACACGGTCACTGCGGGCAAAGGCGCGGAAACGGCTGGCAGCGGCAGCTTGCCATGCCAGCGGCCCGAGGTGGTTTTCCGGCCGCAGCAGCACACCGTGCCCGCGCACGTTGCCATCTTGCAGCACCACGATATCCGGCAGCGGTTTGCCATCCGCCAGCAATTGCCCGTTCAGCAGCCAGGTGCCTGTGTTTGCGTCCAGTTCGCCCACTACATGCCCGGCACAGGCGGGCAATCCCGGCGGCAAGGAAGGGCGCGCATCCAGTGCGAAAGCGGGCAGGTGGCGGAAATAACCAAGCAGGTTGGCGCGCAGGAATGCGTCGTTGTCTTTCACCGAATTGATGTTGTTCTTGATCAGCGGGTGCGACAGCGACGCGTTGATGTAGGGCGGTTCCAGCACCGCAGCGCGCGCCGCAGCGTGCGCCAGGTTGACGCGATGGCTGAGGATGGCCATGTCGCGCGCGCTGGTGAGCTGCGCTGGCAGCAGGTAGGCGCCGAACAGGGCCAGCCATGCCCATGCCAGCCAGCCGTGCCGCCGCAGGTCTGGCCACAGCAGGCCGAACAGCGACGGCAGCCACGGCAGCACCAGGGTCTGGTAGCGCTCGGCCACGGCCGAGTTCGGGTAGATGATGCGGCCGAATGCGGTGAACACCGCACTCGCGGCGATGTAGCTGGCGATGTACAGGCACAGCCGTTGCCAGCGCGTCAGCGCCGCGCCGCGCCACAGCTGCCACCAGTACCACAGCAGCACTGCGATGCCGGTGAGCGACAGCATCCCGCCGGCGACTGGCCACTCGCGCGACAGCGGGCTCGCCAGGTAACGCAGGATGTAAGGCACCATTTTCATGACCGTGTCGAGCATGATGAACAGTGTCGTCTTGAGCGTTTCACTCTGGCGCAAGGCGCTGAAGACCACCTGCTGTTCGTTTTTTTCGTGATGGACATACAACACACAGAGCGTCACGAGCGCGAGCAGCAGCGGCCAGCGCTGCCACTGGCCGGTGGCGAGCAGTACCAGGATCGCTACCGGCAAGGCCATCAGTCCGGTGAAGTTGCATAGTGCCGCGGCGGTGCCGGCGAGCAGCACCAGCCACCAGCGCGTCGCTGCCGGGTGCTGGCTCAGCGCCGCCAGCGCCACCAGCCCGAACAGGTTCGACATGTACCACTGCACATCCATCGCATAGAGGAAATTGTTGACCTGGCCGGTGCTGAACAGCGCGAGCACAAAGCCGCTGGCCAGCAATGTGCGTTCGGCTGTGCTGAACGTGGCCTGTGTGCGCAGCACACGCAGCAGGATGGCCAGGTAGGCGCACTGGCACAGCAGCGATACCGCGATCGTCAGCCCGTTGCGGCCGCCGAACCAGGCGTAATCGGCGTAGAACACCAGCTTCGGCAGGAAAATGCGGTGCGCGCCGCCGTAGGCTTCCAGCAGGTAGGTGAGTGACCAGTCGCCGTTGAATTGCCGTTCGATGTCGTCGACAAATTCCCACAAGTCGCGGAAGGGACCATCCCACTGCAGTGCCAGCGTCAGGTAAAGCGAAAATACGGTGATAGCGCACGCCAGCAACAAGGTGAATGCAGCGGCGACAAGGATGGCGTTGCTTTTGCCAGCCTGATCCCGTTCAATGCTGTCAGCTGGTGTGGCCGGATGTCGCTGCGGATGAAAAGACACTGTCGGGTTGCCGTCTTGTTGTGTTGCCTGCTGGCGATGTGGGCGGGTGTCGCCAGTGCGTCGCCAGTACCCGCGCGCCAGCCGAACATCCTGTTGCTGGTGGCAGACGATCTCGGCCTTGGTGATCTGCAGAGCTTCCATCCCGCTGCAGCCGAGCCGACACCGAACATCGATGCACTGGCAGCGCAAGGCATGCGCTTCAGCCGATTCTACACAGACAGCACCTGCTCAGCCAGCCGCGCTGCACTGCTGACTGGCCAGCACCCGGCGCGACTCGGTTTCCATCCGGTGGCGCGCGGCATCGCACCGGATATCACCACGCTGCCGGAATGGTTGCGCGCACAGGGTTATCGCACACAACACATCGGCAAGTGGCACATCGGTGAACTGGATGCGGCGGCGCTGGCGCTGGCGCAGGGATTCGACAGCAGTTTCGGTTTCCTGAACCAGTGGTTCCTGCAGGGGCCGGATGCGAATGGCCAACCTCAGTTGCGCGCGCCGGTGTACTACGATCCCTGGTTGCAGGATGGC
>CALMIC010000237.1 GCA_937864065.1 uncultured Cellvibrionales bacterium
AAGCCATGCATAAATACGGCAGTGACAAGCCGGACATGCGTATCCCGCTGGAAATGGTCGAGGTGGCCGACCTGATGACCGGCGTCGAATTCAAGGTATTTTCCGGTCCGGCACAGGATCCCGACAGCCGTGTCGCCGCGCTGAAAGTGCCGGGCGCTGGCGAGAAACTGACCCGCAAACAGATCGACGATTACGGCAACTTTGTCGCCATTTACGGTGCGAAAGGCCTGGCCTGGATCAAGGTCAATGACAAGTCCGACCTGGAAAACGGCCTGCAATCGCCTATCGTGAAGTTCCTGCCGCCGCCCGTGCGCCAGGCACTGCTTGATCGCCTGCAGGCAGAAAACGGCGACCTGATTTTCTTCGGTGCCGACAAGGCCAAGGTTGTCTGCGACGCATTGGGCGCACTGCGCTGCAAACTCGGTGCAGACCTTAACCTCTACACCTGTGACTGGGCGCCATTGTGGGTGGTCGATTTCCCGATGTTCGAGAAGGATGACTCTGATAACGGAAACACACGCTGGGCGGCACTGCACCACCCGTTCACCCAGCCTTCATGCAGCACCGAACAGCTGCAGGCCGACCCGGGCAAGGCGCTGTCGCGCGCCTACGACATGGTCCTCAACGGCACCGAGCTGGGCGGTGGCTCGATCCGCATCCACGACCAGAACATGCAGCAGGCCGTGTTTGAAATCCTCGGCATCGGCGAAGAAGAACAACGGGAGAAATTCGGCTTCCTGCTGGATGCATTGAAATACGGTTGCCCGCCGCATGGCGGACTGGCTTTCGGCCTTGATCGCCTGATCATGCTGATGCTCGGCGCGCAGTCGATCCGCGAAGTGATCGCCTTCCCGAAAACCCAGACCGCGGCTTGCCCGATGACCGATGCGCCGGGACAGGTCGATAACCAGCAGTTGCGCGAGCTGCACATCCGCTTGCGCGACAAGCCCAAGGCCGAGCTGAAGCCTTGAGAGAATGGCCGTCATCCTCGGGATTGATCCGGGATCGCGCCGTACCGGCTTTGGCGTGATCCGTTTGACCGGCACCCGGGCGGATTACATCAGCAGCGGTGTGATCCGTATCCCGGATACGGCGCTGCCAGAGCGGCTCAAGGTCATCTTTGACGGCATCAGTGAAATCATCAGCCGTTACCAGCCCGAGGAAGTCGCCATCGAGAATGTTTTCATGGCGAAAAGCGCAGGCTCTGCCCTGAAACTCGGCCAGGCACGCGGCGCTGCTATCGTCGCCGCTGTGAGCCGGGGCCTGCCCGTGGCGGAATACGAAGCGCGCAAGGTCAAACAATCCGTAGTCGGCACCGGCGCCGCGACCAAAATCCAGGTCCAGCACATGGTGCGCACCTTGCTCAACCTGCCCGGAGACCCGCAGGAAGATGCGGCCGACGCCCTCGCGGTTGCCCTTTGCCATGCCCACACACAGAAATCACTGATCAGCGCGGCCAGCGCGGGCAAGTTCCGTCGCGGCCGCCTGCGTTAAAACAACGGAGGCAAGCATGATCGGCTCATTACACGGCAAACTCCTGGAAAAGCAGCCTCCACTGCTGCTGCTGGACGTACATGGTGTTGGCTATGAAGTTCAGGTGCCGATGACCGGCTTCTACGAGCTTCCCGCCACGGGCAGCGAGGTCACGCTGTTCACGCACCTGGTGGTACGGGAAGATGCCCAGCAACTGTTCGGCTTTGTCGACCGCCAGACACGCGAGCTGTTCCGGGAGCTGATCAAGGTGAATGGTGTTGGTCCCAAGATGGCACTCGCCATCCTGTCCGCCCTGGACGCCAACGAACTGATCCTCTGCGTCCAGCAGAACAACCTCAATACGCTGATCAAAGTTCCCGGCATAGGCCGCAAAACGGCCGAAAGGCTGCTGGTCGAACTGCGCGACCGGCTGGACCAGTGGAGTGGCGGCAAGCTGCCGGATACGCGCAATACCCGCACGACCACACCGCCCGGACATAGCTGCAGGCAGGATGCCGAAAGCGCACTACTGGCGCTGGGCTACAAAGCACAGGAAGCGGAAAAGGCCATCGGGGCAGTGCTAGTGGAGATACCCGGTGGCAGCAGCGAGGAACTCATCCGGCTGGCCCTGAAAAAAATGCTCACACGCTAGTCAGGCACTCAGGCTTTAACTTTCCCAGACCACAGCGTATTATCAGGCCGGATAACAGCAGCAACCTTGCAGGACGAGGCAGACAAATGAAAAAAAGAACCATGATCCTTGCCGGTATTGCCTTCGCACTGATGACTGGCAACGTGGCAGCCAAGGAGTACTTCAAATGGGTGGACGAGAATGGCGTCACCCGCTATGCGGAAACACCGCCAGCCGGTGTTCATGCTGAAAAGGTCAACACCTATGCCGGCAGCAGCAGTACCTATGACCCGTCTGCTGAAAATGCTGAAACAGCCGAAGCCAAAGCCGAAGCCAAACACAAGGAAGAGCTGGAAGCGCAGGCACGCAAGCTGGAAGAAGATGAAAAACAACGCTGCCAGAAAGTCAGCGACCAGTACAAGACACTCAAAGAACGCGGACGGGTCAGGATGCGAGACAAGGATGGCAATGAGCGCGTCCTGTCACCGGAAGAGCATGCGGCCAAGCTGGCCGAACTGGAAAAATATCTGGCTGACATGTGCAGTGGGGATAAAAAGAAATAATCCCCAGCAAGGCATGGCCAATAAAAAAGGCGGGGGATCCCGCCTTTTTTATTGCCTGGGCAAGGCTCAGTATTGCCCGCCAGCCACAGGGAGAACCTCCAGTTCGACCCGACGATTCGCCTGGCGACCGGCCTCCGTGGCATTGTCACTGATCGGGTAGCGCGCACCGTAACCGTTTGTCTGTAGTCGCACAGACGAAACTCCCTGGCTCTGCAGGTAACGCGCCACACTGTTGGCGCGCTGCTCACTCAGGATCTGGTTTCTCATCGCATCGCCGGTGGAATCTGTATGTCCGGTCACCCTGATATTGCTTTCAGGAAACTCCTTCAGCGAACCCGCCACGGAATTCAGCGTGTCATAAAAGTCAGCCTGGATTTCAGCACTGCCGGTGCGGAATGTGATATTACCGGGCATTATCAGCTTGATATTTTCCCCGCTGCGCTGCACGTCAACACCACTGCCAGCCAGCTCATCCCGCAGTTGCTGTTCCTGCTTGTCGCGGTAATAGCCCCAACCGCCACCTGCCGCAGCACCGACAGTGGCGCCAATCAGAGCACCCTTGCCACGATTGTCATGATCCACTGCCGCCCCGATCACGGCACCGGCGAGCGCACCAATACCTGCACCCTTGGCCGTGTTACTGGTCTTGCTCTCACCGGTATAGGGATCCGTCGTCTGGCATCCCAGCAAACCTAACAGCAACAGACCCGAACAGACTTTCTTCAACATGACATCTCCCGCAAGATACTACTTGCAAACTATGACAACAAACGCAGGGTCAAGTTCAATTGACCCTGCGACGGAGGTAGTGCAACTTCTTTTCCTCGAGCAGTTTTTCCAGGAAGGAACAGTTTTTTTCCAGCCCGATCATGTAGAGGTTTTCACCGCCGAAAAACTGCTCGGCATAACGGTAGACCGAACCGAACAGCTTGTCGAGCCGACTTGCTACCGTCATGCGCATGAATCCGGGCGTCTGGTCCAGCAACTCGGCCGGCGACTCAAACGGTTGGCCCGTCACACTCTTCGGTGCAGGCACCTTGCCGATCTTGAACTCCATATAGAGGCTGTCACGACAGCGCTCGAGGTAGGCACGGTCCGACATCTGGGCAATCAGGTCACCGGTTCCCAGCAGGCAGCCGAGCATGTGGTCGTGCTCGTTTTTCATCCGGACCGTTTTTTCATAGCCGGTGTAGTGCAACAGGATGCGCATGCGCGGCACCCAGTCAGCCTTGCCGAGGGCTGGCAGATAGGCAGACAGGAAACGCACACCACGTGTGACGTGGGTCCTGGTGTATTCAGCACCATGCTTGTGGCGGGTATCCTTCACATGCCGCAGGTAACCGATGTCGTGGAATAGCGCAGCAATAATCCCCATCTGCACCCGCTCCACACCCAGCGCATCTGCCGACCCGGCGTGAACCCTCTCATAACCGATCAGGAGCCGGGTAACGGCCAGGGTCACATCGAGCACATGCCGCAAGTCGTGGTAATCGGTATCACATGCGTGGTAGCCAGGGTATGTACCGGCATAGAGGTGCGCCACATCCTGGAAGGCCTGGGCGATCACGCCAAATGAATGCCCGGGGAAAACTGTCTCATAGGCAGCCTTGACCGCCCCGGAGACATCAACAGGATCCCCTATGCGAACCGTCCGGCTGATGTCGTAATCCACGACGCCGGTCCCCCTTGTTCCTGGCTGAACTGTCCTGTTTTCCATTCCGCTTCAAACATCACTGTTAAGTCAGCCAGGAATTATAGCCAAAGGCTTGATAGCCCGAAGTGCATTTTTTCCGATTTGCCAAGCGGTTAACACTTGACGGCCCAGTTACACACAAAAACTGTTGATAACTCTGTCAGTAAAAACGGGACAGTTAGCGGCGGGCCCTGTTATAAATTGCCAACTGGCGGACTGGACAAAATTTAACCACAAGAAAAGCCAAATAAAATCAATATCTTATGTCAAAATATGTAAAATCAATGACTTGCAGGCAGTTTTGCAGGTGGCATATCAAAAAACCGGGCCATTGTGGACAATACTGCAGCCCAGCTCAGTTCAGGCAAGGCTTAAAGAGGCACCCCGATACGGCGCGCCACCTGCTCGTATGCCTCGACTACATCCCCGAGATCCTGGCGGAATCGATCCTTGTCGAGTTTTTCCCGGGTATCCTTGTCCCAGAGACGGCAACCGTCCGGGCTGAACTCGTCGCCTAGGTAGAGTTGCCCATGGAAAAGCCCGAATTCCAGCTTGCTGTCCACCAACAGCATGTTTCCCGCAAGAAAAATGCCCTTCAGTATCTCGTTGACCCTGAAAGTCATGTCCTTCATCTGTTCAACCTGCTCCTTGGTTGCCCAGCCGAAGGTCTCGATATGCGACTCGTTGATCATCGGGTCACCCAGGGCATCATTCTTCAGGAAAAATTCAAACGTAGGTGGATTCAATACCGTACCTTCTGCCACACCCAACCGCCGGCACATGCTGCCCGCTGCCAGGTTCCGCACGACACACTCCACCGGCAACATCTGCAGCTTCTTGACCACGCACTCCTGGTCACTCAACAGGCCTTCAAAATGTGTCGGTATGCCGGCAGCCTGCAATTTTTCCATAATGAACGCATTGAAGCGGTTATTGACCATGCCCTTGCGCTCCAGCTGAGCAAGCTTCTTGCCGTCAAACGCCGACGTGTCATTGCGGAAAAACAGGATCAGGCGCTCAGCGTCATCAGTGGCATACACGGTCTTTGCCTTGCCTTTGTAGAGCTCAGCCTGTTTCTGCACATTCAGGTTTGTCGTCGACATTTCATTTTCTCTCTATGCTTTCAGCCAATGGTTAACCAGTCGAACCCTTCTTCCTGGCACGCATAAAGCACGTTGCGTACCCGTTCCACAATAACGGCAAGGCTGTCCTGTACCCGCTCCACGGTATTGTTTTTCTCGCTCAGGTGAGCGATCACAAGATGCTGTAACCGCTCCGATTCGATTTCATCCAGCAGTGCCGCCGCTTGCGCATTACTCAGGTGCCCGAAGCGGCCCCCGACCCGTAGCTTCAACGAGGGTGGATAAGGCCCGCGCGCCAGCATGTCCACACAATGGTTACTCTCCAGCAACAATGCGTCACAACGACGGTATTGCTCGCGCACAAACGGCGTCACTGCTCCCAGGTCGGTCAGCACACCCAGACGGCGCCCAGACCAGTCGAACACATACTGCACAGGCTCAGCGGCATCATGGGGCACTGCCACTGGTTGCACCTGCACATCCTCAATATCGAAGGCAGTATGGCTGTCAATGATAATGCGCTGCTGCACATCGCGTAACGCCCTGGCCCTGGCGGTACCGGCCGTCATGTATACCGGCAGCCGATAACGGTTGGCCAGTACACGAACGCCACTGCAATGATCACCGTGTTCATGGGTCACCAGCACAGCGCTCAGCTGCCCCGGTGTGACACCCCGCCTTGCCAGGCGCTGCTCGGTTTCACGCAAGTTGAAACCACAGTCCACCAGCAGCAAGGTATTTCCCGCCTGCACGAGAGTGCCATTGCCACGGCTACCGCTGCCAAGCGACGCGAAACGCATCAGGGCAAATTGGCCCGGATACGCCGCAACACACTTTCAGCTTCTGCCTGCCCGGGCAGTTTGTCTTCCGGTGTACGCACCATCACCCTGACGGATCCCGTCTGATCCTGCAGCAACTGCACACGGTACACGGCATCGGCATCCGCCGCCGATGCCCGGTTGCCGTTACTGAAATCGAAGATCCGCATGAACCGGCTGCCAAGACTGCCATCCGGGGCGGCAGGCTCTTCTGTCGTTTCCGCATTCGCCGCGGCATAACTGACACTGAGGCGGCCCTGCTCGCGATCGCTGCTGTCGACATGGAAACCGTCACGATTCAGTGCACCACCCACGGATGCCCAGGCACGGCTATAGTCAGCATGCAACAACAGGTATGGATCAGCACCGGACACCAGTTCGACACGACGCTCACTGCTGCCGATCGACTGGGCGAGCATGGAAGCCTGCATCGTTTCTTCTTTCGCCAGATAACCGGACAACTCCCGTATCATCCAGTCTTCCCGCTCAGGATTGGCGGATGTACGCGGCCAGTCGGGCCTGTTACCGGTTGCTGCAGCCGCAGGAACCGTCATCTGCAACACATGGACCTCGGTCGAGTTAGTACGCAAGCCCTGCTGCAATTCCAGGCGATAGCGATCCCTGTCACCTGATGCCTCATCCTTCACCGACAACCACTGCGTCTCAAGCACACCTGCCGTCGGATCCTGTACCGCCAAGCCTAACCCGCGCTCCTCGAGAAAACCCCGCACCCTTGGCCACACAGCTGCTGGCGCACTATTCACGGCAATCCAGCGCCGCTCACCCAATTTCTGGATTTTTACTTCGTTGCGTTGCTCACCTGACGCACCGGCATCCAGCGGCCGGGGTACCTCGAATTCCTCCGGCAACGGCACACCGGCATCCGCGACGGGCGGTATGACAAACAGCTGGCCGATACTGCTGGAATTCACGCCTTGCGGCAGGCGCACCGGCGGCACGGTCTGGGCCTTGAGATAATCATCGCCCCGGTCGCGGAAGTACCCTTCGGGACCGAACAGGCTGCCGCAACCCGCCAATGACAACATTGCAGCACCGGCAACCAGTGATTTTGCCAACTTCATCTGCTGCAAATCCATCAGATTAACCCCACAGCTTGTAGCGCGGAACGCACGCGCTCGTGCTGGCTGGACGACAGCGCAGTCAATGGCAAACGGATGCCACGCGGTATCCGGCCCATTTCTGCCAGCGCCCACTTGACGGGAATCGGGTTCGCCTCGACAAACATCGCCTGGTGCAATGGCATCAGTTTTTCATTGATGGCTCGCGCCTCGGCAGTCTTGCCATCCAGCGCCAGTGTGTTCATCTGTGCCACCAGTTTCGGTGCGACATTCGCTGTCACGGAAATATCACCCTTGCCACCCAGCAAGATCAGTTCAACAGCGGTTTCATCATCCCCGGAATACACGGAAAAGCCTGCCGGCGCCCTGTCGATCATGGTCTTTGCCCGCTCGAGGTTGCCGGTAGCATCCTTGATGCCGAAGATATTAGGGATGCTGGCCAAGCGCAGCGCTGTCTCCGGCAACATGTCACACGCCGTACGACCAGGCACGTTGTAGAGCATCTGCGGGATGGCCACCGCTTCGGCAATGGCCTTGTGATGGAGGAACAGTCCCTCCTGCGTCGGCTTGTTGTAGTACGGCGTCACCAGCAGGCAGGCATCCGCTTTCGCGTCCTTTGCTGCCTGGGTTAGCTCGATGGCTTCCCGGGTCGAATTGGCACCGGTACCAGCAATGACCGGCACGCGACCACGCACCAGATTGACGACACTGCGGATGACAGCAATGTGCTCGTCATAATCCAGCGTAGCTGATTCGCCAGTCGTGCCAACCGCGACAATCGCATGTGTTCCCTGTTCGAGATGCCACTCAACCAGCGACTCCAGCGCAGCCCAGTCCAGGGATCCGTCTTCGTGCATCGGTGTCACCAAGGCCACCATGCTGCCCGTAATCATCGCGCTATACCCCTCATCCGCCGGTTCTGGCAAAGGTGCACATGGTAATAAGAGGCTGTGGTTAGCTCAAGGTAAAACCCGCGAAGCCTGGCTGTATAATGCGCCGCTCGTGAGTTTGCCCATCCACCAGCCAGCAGGATCCCGCATGCAACTGCCCATCGACATCAACAGCATCAAGGGCTTCCTTGACCCGCAGGAGGGCGCGGCTCTCCACGCCCACTGCCTGGCCACAGCTGTGCTGGGCCCGTGTCTCGAAGTGGGCAGCTATTGCGGCAAATCGACAGTGTATCTTGGCGCCGCCGCCAAACAGGCCAACGGCATCGTCTATGCCGTTGACCACCACCGCGGCTCTGAAGAACACCAGCTGGGCGAGGAATACCACGACCCTGACCTGTATGACAGCAACGCCGGGCTCATGGACAGTTTCCGGGAATTCCGCAAGACCATGCGCACAGCCGGTCTGGAAGACCATGTTGTGCCCATTGTCGCACCGTCAACCGTTGCCGCCCGCCACTGGGCAACGCCGCTGGGCATGGTGTTCATCGACGGCGGCCACTCATGGGAAGCGGCACTGAATGACTACCGCAGTTGGGTGGCGCACATCCGACCGGGCGGCATCCTGGCCATCCACGACATCTTCCCCAACCCGGCCGATGGCGGCCAGGCGCCTTACGATATCTGGAAACTGGCCAAGGCCTCGGGGCTGTTCGAGGAGCTGCCGATGGGCAAAACCCTGGGCCTCTTTCGCCGCGTCTGATCAGGGCTGCCCGAAAGCAAAAGGCACGACGGCCGCAATCGCCGGGGCGCCTGTCGCCACCATCAGCAACCTGTCCACACCGAGTGCCACCCCGGCGCAAGCTGGCATGCCGGCACGCATTGCCGCGAGGAACAGCTCGTCAACCGGCGGCTGGCTTTGCCGGTTGGCCGCGCGCAGCGCCAGATTCTCGGCAAAACGCTTCACCAGGACAGTTGGCTCCCGCTCCTCCTGGTAGCCATTAGCGATTTCAATGCCATTGATATAGAGCTCAAAGCGCATGGCGATGGCGTTGCCATGGGTATCGCTGGCGGTTTGGGCCAGTGCGGCCTGGGTGGCAGGAAATTCGGTGACAAACACCTTGCCCGCCAACTGCGGCTCCACCAGATGGGAAAACAACAGGTCTAGCCAGGTGTAGCGGTCATCACTATCAAATGCAGGCGACAGCCGCGATTGTGCCAATGCGCGCAATTGCGCCAGGTCCGCACGATGCGGATCAATGCCGGCATGGTCCAGGAAGGCCTGCCGGTAAGTCTTCTGCGCCACGGGACCCGCGATCGCGCCATGCACCAGCTCAGCCACCTCATCCATCAGCTGCGCTATCGTCCACTCCGGGCGATACCATTCCAGCATGGTGAACTCCGGCTGGTGACGCGCCCCGCAATCACCTGCGCGAAAAGCAGGGCCCAACGAATAGATTGGCCCGCTGCCAGCAGCGAGCACGCGCTTCAGGTAAAACTCGGGCGATGTCATCAGGTAATAGTTGCCCGATGCTGCCTGCGGTGAAGTCACCACAAAACTCTCGAGGTGGGGATCCGTGACCGTAGCAGTCGAGAGAACCGGCACATCCACCTCCATGACCGCACGATCAGACATGAATGCACGGATCGCTGCCAGCAATCTCGCACGCTCTTGCAGCATGGCCAGGGATGCTGTCGGCTGCCAGTCGGCCATCGCCTTGCTCCTGTGAATAGCGACCAGAAAAAGAAAAACCGGCCTTAGCCGGTTTTCCATCACCACATATCCGGTTATTCCTTGGCGCGGCCGAGATACTCGCCAGTGCGCGTATCGACCTTGATGACATCACCGACGTTCATGAACAAAGGAACCTTGACCACGGCACCAGTAGACAGCTTGGCCGGTTTGGTACCACCGGTAGCGGTATCGCCGCGCAGACCCGGATCAGTTTCCACCACTTCGAGTACCACATGGTTTGGCGGGGTCACTGCCAATGGCGCACCGTTATACAGAGTCACGATGCAGGTGTCCTGCTCCTTCAGCCACTGCGAAGCGTCGCCGACGGTCTTGGCATCCGCCTGGTGCTGCTCAAAGGATTCAGGCTCCATGAAGTGCCAGTATTCGCCATCGTTGTACAGGTACTGCATGTCGCAATCCACAACATCGGCACCCTCAAGGGAATCACCGGACTTGAAGGTTTTTTCCAGCACGCGACCGGTGCGGAGGAATTTCACCTTGACGCGGTTGAATGCCTGCCCCTTGCCCGGCTTGACGTGCTCGTTCTCCAGGATGTTGCACGGCTCGCCGTCAATCATCACCTTGAGTCCGTTTTTCATTTCACTGGTAGAATATGTAGCCATCACAACCTCGTTGCAGTACCCGGGCGAAAAAGAGGCGCAATGATACCCGTTTCAGCCATTGCTTGTCAGGACACATGCGCCCCGGAAGTGACCTGGCAGACCATCCTGCAGCAAGCGGTCACAGATCCCGTCGAACTCTGTGAGCGCCTCGCTATCAGGCCGGAAGACCGCCCCTCCCTGCTGGCCGCATGCGAGCAATTCGCCCTCCGTGTCCCGGAACCCTACCTGGCCCGGATCGAGCCAGGCAACCCGCGCGACCCCCTGTTGCTGCAAGTTCTGCCGCAGGTAGCCGAACTACAGGAATACCCCGGTTTCACCAGTGACCCGCTGGACGAACGCAACCACAACCCCCTGCCTGGGCTGGTGCACAAATACGACTCCCGGGTACTACTGGTCAGCACCAGCCTGTGCGCGATCCATTGCCGCTACTGCTTCCGTCGCGAATTTCCCTACCAGGACAATCGCAACAGCCGCCAGGACTGGCAGGAAGCCCTCTCCTATATAGGGCAGCGGATTGAGGTCAATGAAGTGATCCTGTCAGGGGGTGACCCCATGTCCCTACCCGACCGCCAACTGGCCTGGCTCGCCGGGCAGGTCGCCAGTATTCCCCACGTGGCACGGCTGCGGATCCATACGCGGCTGCCAGTCGTGATCCCGCAACGCATTACCCAGGAATGCCTCGGCTGGCTTACCAGCACAAGGCTGCAGACAGTTGTGGTCCTGCACAGCAACCACCCGAACGAGATTGACGGCGATGTCACTGCCGCAATCCAGCGCCTCAGGCAGGCGGGCATCACGGTACTGAACCAGTCGGTGCTGTTGGCGGGCATCAACGACGAGGCCAGCACGCTGGCCAGCCTCAGCGAAAAGCTGTTTGCCGCCGGTTGCCTGCCGTATTACCTGCATGCCCTGGATCCCGTGAGGGGCAGCCGGCACTTTGCCCTTGCCGACGATCAGGCCATAGCCCTGCACAAAGCTCTCCAGGCAAGGCTGCCGGGTTTCCTGGTACCACGGCTGGTTCGCGAACTGCCAGGGCAACCCGCCAAGACCTGGCTAGCCTGAAAATCACCGGCATTTGGCTGGCTTTTCCTTTGGTCAGCAACTCCGCTATCATGCCCTTTCGACCCGCGCCAGACGGGATAGCCGGATACCCTTGCAGTCATGAGCCAATCTGAAACCATACGCCTGTTGATCATCAACGATGACGCCAGTGAAGTTGAGCGTTTGCTCAGCATGTTGCGCAATTCGGGTCGCAATACCCGTGCACAGCACGTTCCCAGTATCGAGGGTCTCGAGAAATTGCTGTCTGACCAGGCATGGGATCTCTTGCTGGCGGTCGACAGCGCCAAATCCTGTGACCCGAAAGCCGCACTACGCTCTATCAAGAAACTGGACAAGGATATCCCTGTCGTTTTTCTCACCGAGGTAGATCCTGACGAATTCAACATTGCCCTGATTGACGGCATGAAAGCGGGTGCGCGGGATGTCGTGATCCTCGACGATGACCAGCACCTGTTGATGGTCATGAGCCGTGAACTCGGCAACCTGCAGGAACGTCGCGAACGGCGCTCCGCCGACCGCAAATTGAAAGAATCCGAAAGGCGCTGCCAGCAACTGCTCGACAGCTCCCGCGATGCCATTGCCTATGTCGAAGATGGCATGTTCCTTTATGCCAACCAGAGTTTTGCGGAAAGGTTCGGTTATGCCGATACCGATGACATCATCACCATGCCAGTGATCGACATCATCGCCAAGGCTGACCAGGACAAATACAAGGGCTTCATGAAGGCTTTCAAGCTCAGCGAGGAAGGCTCCCAGGAGCTGAGCCTGAAAGGCACACGCAGCGACGGTAGCGAATTCGGTATCGACATCGCAGTAACCCACGCCATTTATGAAAATGATCCTTGTGTCCAGCTGCTTGTTGCTGCCAAGGTAGGCCTGGACAGCGCTGAAGTCGAAGCAGAAATCAAGCGCGCCAGCTCTCTTGATGCACTGACCGGCGTCTACAATCGCGTCTACATGACCAACGCGATCGCGAGCGCCATTCGCGATGCTGCCGAAAAAGATAAGTTCAGCTCACTGCACATCATCAGTATCGACCTTTATGAGGATTTGCGTGCCACTTTGGGCGTATCCGGAAGGGATGCCGCCATTGCAAACGTGGCACAGTTCATCAAGGAACTGGTCGGCACTAAAGGCATACTAGGCCGGATATCGGATGATGAATTTGCCCTGATTGTCAGCGGCACTGACGAAGAACAGCAGACACAGCTGGCTGCAGGTCTGTGCAAACAGATTGCCGGGCACATCTGCCAGGCAGCCGATAAAACCGTCCAGCTCACAGCCAGCATCGGCATCTGCCCCATCACCGAGAAGATCACCAACCCGGACCAGGTGCTGGAGCGCGCCCATATTGCGTGCGAGGATGCACGCAAATCAGGCAAGAATGGCGTCGGCAACACTGCGCGTTACTACATCGCCAAACTGGGCGATGCGGGTAGTGAAAATGACGCACTGATAGCAGAAATCATTGAACGAGCCCTTGCAACCGAGGGCTTCAAGATCAAGTTCCAGCCGATCATCAGCTTGCGCGGCGAAACCACAGAACACTACGAAGCCCAGCTCAGCATGCTGCCCGACACCAGCGGGAAGACCATCAGCACAGATGAGGTATTCCGCGCCACGATCCACAATGACGAACTGTGCAAGAAAATTGATCGCTGGACACTGATAAATACAGCCAAAATGCTGGCAGCTCATCGCGCTACCGGGCATGACACCACGATGTTCGTCAACATCACAGCGGCTTCGCTACGCGATGAAAGCCTGCCAGGCTGGCTTGCCATTGCCTGCAAGACCGCCGGCTTGCCTGCCAATGCCATCGTGCTGCAATTCTCTGAATCAGATGCAACCAGCTACCTGACGCATGCAAAATCGTTTTGCACGGCCATGCACAACATAGAGGCGCGCTGCTGTATCAAGAGCTTTGGCTGCTCACTAGATCCATTCAAGGTGCTGGGACATTTGCCGGTAGATATCGTCAAGGTTGACGGTTCTTTCGCCACCGACATACAACACAAGAATGAAAAGCCTGATACGCTTAAAGAGTTGATCGCAAAAATCAACGAAGCAGGCAAACAATCCATTGTGCCATTCGTCGAGAATGCCACATTGCTCGCCACACTATGGCAGGCAGGAGCCCATTTCATCCAGGGCAACTATGTGCAAGCACCCGGCGACAAGATGGATTTTGTATTCTCGGAGGAGTAATAGCACGCGAAAGCGTGCTATTAGTTCCGGCTGGCAAGCCACCCCGTCGGGTTATTTTTTATGTTGATTTGCCAGTCAGACCACCGAGCATACTGCGCCAGTTCCAGGTTTCTTTCAGGTAACTGTCACGCACAGCAGCGATATCGATATCATAGCTACCCGGCTCGATGTCCTTGACGATTTCGATTGCCTTGATAGTGCTGGTAGGCTGGCCACGCTTCTCAGCTTTGCGCAGCTTTTCAGAAAAATCCTCGAACAGGTCAACAATCCTGGGCTCCTTGAGTTTTGTTTTGTCCTTGTCAATTACTACTGCGACCTTGGGCTTAAGTCGTCGAGCAAATGTCTGCTCAACCACCACGCCGATCTCGCCGGAGTTCAGCTCAACCAGAGTCCCCGTGGGATAAATCCCCAGCGCCTGGATGAACTGTACAACCAACTCCTCCTGAAACTCGATATTACGCATGTCATACAAGCGCGCCATGGCCTTGGACGGTGCCAACGGATACTTGCTGTTACGCGGATTGGTCACCGCATCATAGACAGTAACAATGCCCGCCACCTTGGCCAGAAAAGGAATCTTGTCACCAATCAATCCCTGCGGATAACCGGAACCATCAAAGCGCTCACAGTGATTGCGGACAATATGGATAACTTCAGGCGGCACGCCAGGCGTGTTTTTTAGCGTTTCCACACCATAGTCGACAAACAGCCGGTATTCAGCCTCCTGCTCTTCTGAACGCTCGTTTTCCTCAAGCTTCAGCAACGCCTCGGGCAGCTTTACCTTGCCGATATCCTTGAGCAAGACACCTGAAACGAGCATATTCATGTCTTTTTTGTCCAGGCCGATATGCCGGCCAAAGACACCTGCCCATACCGCCGACCTGACCACATGGCCGTAAGTGAACTCGTCCTTGTCACGGATCCGTGATAGCCAGGAGAACGCATCCGGATTCCTCACTACCGAGTCAACGACCTGGCTAGCCAGCTGGGTGGTCTTCCTGATCTCGATCGGGCCGCCCTGCCTGGCTCCTTGCATGACTTCACTGACGGTAGATTTGATATCCACATGCAATTTTTCAGCGGCAGGGTTTTCTTTCCGTAACGGGATGGGCTCGCTGTAGAAGTTATGGCGCAGCTTCAGTGGCGCAGCAGAAATCTGTTGCCGCTGGCGGACATCAGCTACCGGCGCACCGGTTTTCTTATCGAGCACGGCATGTTTGGCCTCTACGGGCTGCTTGCCACGCTGGATATCGATGACGACGTATTTGCAATACAGCTTGAGCTGGTCGATTTCATCCGGCTGCCGAATGAAAAAACCCTGCAAGGGAAATGGCGTCTGCGACCAGGGGCGATCCAGTCCTGACACATACATGCCGACGATCAGATCATTCACATCGACCTTGATCTGCTTGATACCTGCCACAGTGGACTCCCTGCAATACCTATTACAGCCATAATCTGGCTGCCTCTTGATTTCAAATGTACAGCTTTTTCAACACAGTGCCTAGTTAATCCCTTCCTGTTCAGCACCCCCGAACCACCGACGGTCAGCGCATCGACAACTCATGTACCGCCTCGATGAAAATCCCCGCATGTTCTGGCAAGACGCCCGGTGTGATGCCATGGCCGAGATTGAATACATGGCCCGGGTAGGGCCCGAAGCTTGCCAGGATGCGCCCCACCTCCGCCCGGATGGCAGCTGCACCTGCATAAAGCACTGCCGGATCCATATTACCCTGCAGGGCGACACGCGAACCAACCCGTTGCCTGGCCTGGCCGATATTGGTCGTCCAGTCCAAACCAAGGGCATCACAGCCGCTATCCGCCATAGCCTCCAGCCATTGTCCCCCGCCCTTGGTAAAGAGGATGACCGGCACTTTCCGCCCCTCGCTTTCGCGCCGCAGCTGACTGACAATCCGGCGCATGTAGGCCAGGGAGAACTCCTGATAGGCTGCATCGCTGAGCGCACCACCCCAGGTATCAAAAATCTGGACAGCCTGTGCACCAGCATCAATCTGGGCATTAAGGTAGGCCGCAACCGCATCAGCCAGCAAGGACAACAGACGATGCATCAATTCAGGGCGGTCATACAACATCGTCTTTGCCAGGCGGAAGTCCTTGCTCGAACCACCTTCCACCATGTATGTCGCCAGCGTCCATGGACTGCCAGAGAAACCGATAAGGGGCACCGCCCCGTTCAGTTCCCGGCGAATAAGGCGGACAGCGTCGATGACATACGGGAGATCGCGCTCCGGCCTTAGCACCGGCAGCACATCGATATCGTTTTCAGTACGTACCGGCTTGCGGAATCGGGGACCCTCACCTTCTTCAAAAAAGAGCCCCAGACCCATCGCATCCGGAATCGTCAGGATGTCGGAAAAAAGGATTGCCGCATCCAGCGGGTAGCGGCGCAATGGCTGCAGTGTGACTTCGCATGCAAGATCCGGATTCATACACAATCCGAGAAAATCACCCGCCTGCGCACGGGTGTTGCGATACTCCGGCAAGTAACGTCCTGCCTGCCGCATCATCCAGACAGGCGTCATATCCACTGGTTCACGCATCAGTGCGCGCAAAAAACGGTCGTTTTTCAATTCAGACATCGGGAAAATCCTGTATTTCAACAGCTCTAGCCGCCGCAGAAAAAAACAGAGGCCGCAAAGGCGGCCTCTATCTCAATTCAGTGCAAGCCAACCTCGCTTCAGCGCGGCAGTACAGATGAACCCATCAGATATTCATCAACTGCACGGGCACACTGCCTGCCTTCACGAATTGCCCAGACCACGAGAGACTGTCCACGACGCATATCACCCGCCGCAAAAACCTTATCCACCGAAGTCTGGTAACAATTCTCGCCATCAGTAGTAGCCTTCACATTTCCCCTTGCATCCTTCTCGACACCGAAAGCGTCAAGGACATTAGCAACGGGCGAAACAAAACCCATGGCGAGCAATACCAGATCAGCCTTTACTTCAAATTCAGAGCCCGCAATTTCTTCCAGCTTGCCATCCTTGAACTCGACGCGGCAGGCGACCAGTTTTTCCACCTGGCCATTCTTGCCCTCAAAACGCTTGGTAGAAACAGACCAGTCGCGCTCACAGCCCTCATCGTGCGAGGTCGACGTCCGCAACTTCAAAGGCCAATATGGCCATACCAGCGGCTTGTTCTCCTGCTCAGGCGGCTTCGGCATGACTTCAAACTGGGTCACTGCCGCAGCGCCATGGCGATTTGAGGTACCTACACAGTCAGAACCGGTATCACCCCCACCAATCACCACCACATGTTTTCCAGTCGCCATGATCTGCTCAGGCAGCTTGTCACCGGCATCCACTTTATTCTGCTGTGGCAGGAATTCCATTGCAAAATGAATTCCTTTCAGCTCGCGACCAGGCACAGGCAGATCACGCGGCATTTCAGCACCGCCCGCCATAATGACCGCATCAAAATCCTTGCACAGCTGTTCTGGCGAGATAATTTCACAGGCACCATTAGCAACATGCGCAGGAAAGTCCTTACCTACCAGTACTTTTGTGCGGAATACAACGCCTTCGGCTTCCATTTGCTGCAAACGGCGATCAATGACCTGTTTTTCCATCTTGAAGCCGGGAATGCCATAACGCATCAAGCCGCCAATGCGGTCATTTTTCTCAAAAACTATCACATCGTGACCGGCACGAGCCAATTGCTGGGCCGCTGCCAAGCCTGCAGGACCAGACCCGACTACAGCAACTTTCTTGCCTGTTTTCACGGCAGCGGGCTGCGGTACGATCCAGCCGTTTTCCCATCCTTTGGTTACGATAAATAACTCAATGGACTTTATGCCAACAGCATCACGATTCACATTCAGGGTACATGCAGCCTCGCACGGGGCAGGGCATATCCGACCCGTAAATTCAGGGAAATTATTGGTCGAATGCAAAACCTCAAGCGCCTGGCGGTAATTGCCCTTGTAAACGAGATCATTCCAGTCAGGAATAATATTGTTTATAGGGCAGCCAGATGTGCAAAAAGGCGTTCCACAATCCATACAGCGCGCAGCCTGAATAGTGGCTTTTTCATCCGTTGTCGGAATAACAAATTCCTTGTAGTTCTTGAGTCGTGTAGCGACATCAATGTACACATCCTTTTGACGCTCAAACTCCATGAAACCAGTAACTTTACCCATGACCAACCCCTAACTAAATCTGGTATGACCGCGAATTATGCGACATTAAAACTCATGCCGGGATTTTTGCCTGCTGATGTCCGGCCAGCTCTGCAGCATAAATCTCACCCAACGCCCGCTTGTATTCAACAGGGAACACCTTGACGAACTTGCTGCGGCTGCTTTCCCAGTCATTGAGCAAGTGCCTGGCACGCTCGCTACCAGTGTATTTGGCGTGCTTCTCGACCAACCCTTTCAGGATCGCCTCATCAGTAGCACGCTCACCACCGCGCTGAGCGCTGTGCCAAATAGCGCGATCAACAGATTTTTCCTGCTCAGCTGCAGCCAGCACTGGCTCAAGCTTGACCATTTCCATGTTGCACTTTCTGGCGAATTCGCCGCGGGGATCATAGACATACGCAATACCGCCAGACATACCCGCAGCGAAATTGCGGCCCGTTTCACCCAGCACCACAACAGTGCCACCGGTCATGTATTCACAGCCATGATCGCCGGTACCCTCGATAACAGCAGCGGCACCGGAATTGCGCACGGCAAATCGCTCCCCAGCAACACCACTGAAGAAAGCCTCTCCGGCAATGGCACCGTAGAGAACGGTGTTACCAACAATCATGTTTTCTGCTGCAACGCCACGAAAATCCTTGCTGGGGCGAACAATGACACGGCCGCCTGACAAACCCTTGCCAACGTAGTCATTACCTTCCCCAACAAGATCAAGCGTGATGCCATGGGCAAGAAAAGCAGCAAGGGACTGGCCAGCTGTACCGTTCAGCTCGATGTGGATAGTGTCGTCCGGCAGCCCCTCATGGCCATATTTGCGCGCAACAGCACCAGACAGCATCGTGCCAACTGTCCGGTTGAGGTTTTTCACTGGAGACACGATAGAAACTTTCTTACCTGACTCTAGCGCAGCATGCGACTGCTCGATCAAACTGTTATCAAGCGCCCTTGCAAGGCCATGATCCTGGTTTTCAACATGATATTTGGCAATGGCAGGCATATCTGGCTGGTAGAAAATCCGGCCAAAATCGAGACCCTTTGCCTTCCAATGGGTAATCGCCTTTGACTTATCGAGCAGATCCGTGCGACCGATCAACTCATTGAAGGTGCGAATACCGAGTTGTGCCATGATCTTTCTGGCTTCTTCAGCCACAAAGAAAAAGTAATTCACAACATATTCCGGCTTGCCAGCAAACTTGGCGCGCAATACCGGATCCTGTGTTGCAACACCCACCGAGCAGGTATTGAGGTGGCATTTGCGCAGCATGATGCAGCCTTCCACCACCAACGGGGCAGTAGCAAAGCCGACTTCATCGGCCCCCAGCATGGCAGCGATTACAACATCCCTGCCGGTTTTCATCTGCCCGTCAGCTTGCACACGGATACGGCTGCGCAGGCCATTCAGCACCAGCGTCTGCTGGGTTTCTGCAAGTCCCAGCTCCCACGGGGCACCGGCATGCTTGATCGAAGACAATGGCGAAGCACCGGTTCCACCATCATGGCCGGAAATCACCAAGTGATCGGCTTTCGCCTTGGCCACACCGGCAGCAATCGTGCCGACACCCACTTCCGCCACCAACTTGACCGAAATGGAAGCATCCTTGTTGGCATTCTTCAGGTCGTGGATCAGCTGCGCCAGATCCTCAATTGAATAGATATCATGATGCGGCGGTGGCGAGATAAGCCCGACGCCGGGCACCGAGAAACGCAACTGCGCGATATATTCAGAAACCTTGCCGCCAGGAAGCTGACCACCCTCGCCAGGCTTCGCACCCTGGGCCATCTTGATCTGGATCTGGTCCGCAGAATTGAGGTATTCGGCTGTCACACCGAATCTTCCTGCGGCCACCTGCTTGATGCGGGAGCGCAGGGAATCACCAGCTTTCAGTGGTATTTCAGCGACAATCCTGTCACTGCCGATAATAGAGGCCATGGTATCGCCATCCTTGATGGCAATACCCGCCTGCTCCTGGCGATAACGTTTCGGGTCTTCACCACCCTCGCCGGTATTGGACTTGCCTCCAATACGGTTCATCGCCACAGCCAATGTCGCATGGGCTTCGCTACTGATAGATCCCAGCGACATTGCACCGGTAGCAAACCGCTTGACGATTTCCTTTGCCGGCTCAACTTCATCAAGAGGGATCGACCTGGCTGGATCGATCTTGAACTCGAACAGGCCGCGCAACGTCATATGACGACGGCTCTGGTCGTTTATGATGTCAGCATATTCCTGGTAGGTCTGGTAATTGTTGGACTTTGTCGAATGCTGCAATTTTGCAATCGCATCCGGGGTCCACATGTGTTCTTCACCCCGGACACGGAACGCATATTCCCCACCCGCATCGAGCATCGTCTCCAACACAGGATCCTTGCCAAAGGCCTGCGCGTGCAAGCGAATTGCTTCTTCAGCAACCTCAAACAGGCCAATACCTTCCACATTGGAAGGAGTACCGGTGAAATACTTGTCTACCAGGGCACGATTCAGGCCAATAGCCTCGAATATCTGTGCACCACAATATGACATGTAGGTCGAAATACCCATCTTGGACATCACCTTCAAGAGACCCTTGTTGATCGCCTTCTTGAAGTTGTAAATCGCTTTATCGGCAGTCAGCTCACCCGGCAGGCTCGCTGCCATATCGACCAATGTATCCAGTGCCAGATACGGATGAACGGCTTCGGCACCATAGCCACCGAGAAGGGCAAAATGGTGAACTTCTTTTGCCGAACCAGTTTCAACCACCAATCCTGTCGATGTACGCAAACCCTTGCGCACAAGGTGCAGGTGAATTGCCGAAGTAGCCAACAATGCCGGGATAGCAACATGGTCTGCATCCATCTTGCGATCGGAAATGATCAGGATGTTCTTGCCATCTTCTACGGCATCTACAGCCTTGGCACAGAGCGATGCGATACGCGCCTCTATGCCTTCCTTACCCCAGGCAACCGGATAACAGATATTCAATTCAAATGACTTGAAGTTCCCACCGGTAAGCGCATCGATATTGCGCAACTTGGCCATGTCCGCATAGTCAAGCACAGGCTGGGAAACTTCCAGACGCAACGGCGGATTGATGTTATTGGTATCCAGCAAATTGGGCTTGGGCCCGATGAAAGACACCAGCGACATCACCATGGCTTCGCGGATCGGATCAATCGGGGGGTTAGTCACCTGCGCAAACAGCTGCTTGAAGTAGCTATACAGTGGCTTCAGCTTGTTTGACATGACAGCCAGTGGCGAATCGTTACCCATAGAGCCGGTAGCTTCTTCGCCGTTAACCGCCATTGCCGACAGGATGGTCTTGGTGTCTTCTTGCGTATAGCCGAAAGCCTGTTGCCGATCGAGCAGGGACGCCGCAGCGTCCTCGCGCTCGACATTCCCGTTTTTCAGTTCATCGAGCTTGACGCGAACCGAATTGATCCATGCCTTGTAAGGCTTGGCGTTGGCATAGGTATCCTTGAGTTCCTTGTCATCAATGATACGGCCTGCTTCCAGATCAATGAGAAACATCTTGCCTGGCTGCAGACGCCACTTCTGGGTAATTTTGGCGTCCGGTATCGGCAATACACCTGACTCGGAGGCCATCACCACCAGGTCATCATCCGTCACGATAAACCTTGCCGGACGCAAACCATTGCGATCCAGAGTTCCGCCAATGTATCGACCATCGGTGAAAGCCAACGCTGCAGGACCATCCCATGGCTCCATCATCGCAGCATGGGATTCATAGAAAGCGCGACGGGTCTCATCCATCAGCGTATGGTTTTCCCACGCTTCCGGAACCATCATCATCATGGCCTGGGCAATGGGATAACCAGCCATAACCAGCAGTTCCAGCGCATTGTCAAAGCAAGCCGTATCGGACTGCCCCTCATAAATCAACGGGAACAGTTTCTGGAGATCATCACCCAGCAAGGCGGACTTCATCACCCCTTCGCGAGCGCGCATCCAGTTGAAATTACCCTTGACCGTGTTGATTTCACCATTGTGGGCAATCATCCGGTAAGGATGCGCCAGAGGCCACTCGGGAAAGGTATTGGTGGAAAAGCGCTGGTGCACAAGGGCAAGCGCAGAAACGCAGCGGGGATCGCGCAAATCTTTATAATAGACACCAACCTGGTTGGCCAGCAGAAGCCCTTTATAGACGACAGTCCTGGCAGACATCGATGGCACGAAAAACTCTTTGCCATGGATAAGGTTCAGCGCCTGGATTGCATGCCCGGAAGACTTCCTTATTACGTACAGTTTCCTTTCGAGTGCATCGGTCACCAGTACATTCTGGCTGTGGCCAATGAATATCTGGCGGATAACCGGCTCTTTTTCGCGCACGGTGGGCGACATCGGCATCGAAACATCAACCGGCACGTCGCGCCATCCCAGTACAACCTGACCCTCATCACGGACTGCCCGCTCGATTTCCTGCTCACACGCAATACGCGAGGCGTGCTCTTTCGGCAGGAAGATCATGCCGACACCATATTCGCCGGCAGGCGGCAACGTCACGCCCTGCTTGGCCATCTCCTCGCGGTAAAACTGGTCCGGAATCTGGATAAGAATGCCAGCGCCGTCGCCCATGAGTTCGTCAGCACCCACCGCGCCTCGATGTTCAAGGTTTTCCAGAATCTGCAAACCCTGCTGAATGATAGAGTGGCTTTTCTTTCCCTTGATATGGGCAACAAAACCAATACCGCAGGCATCATGTTCATTCGACGGGCTATACAAACCATGCGCACGCATAGTCTTTCTCCACTACTAGGACAGGGTTAAATCGCTAAATTACAGGGTCAGCCGAATATTTTAACAAAAATATCAGGAACTTGGGAAGAAGCTCCCTGTCAAGCCCGGCATCAGGGGCTGCGCCGGCTACCGAAGATCTCCCCCTGCTTCCTGACCCAGGGAGGGGAATCTGTCTTGAGTTCGGCTACCAGTGCTGTTTTGGCCTTGTCTGCGGCCTTTCGGCTGGCAAATGAACCATAGACCAAAACATACCACGCCTTACCGTCCCGCACTGTCTGGTGGATAAGATGCGGATGGGTGCCAGGCAACCTGCCGGCCATGGCTTCGATTGTCCCCCTGCCATGGGCTGCGGCGACCTGGATAGTGAAATGCTCCGGATTGGCCCCCAAGCCAGATAGTTTACTTGACGACTTCTCCCGGGAAGGTGGGGTGATGGCCGGCACGATGCGGGCGGGTTTCGCTTGGCCCGGCTTTTCTACTGGAGCCATGACCTCCGCCGAGACAGGAGGCGGTAGCGCCGCAGGAGCCGCGTCAAGAGTGGGAGCCTTCGTCGCCACCACGGGGGCAGGCGCACCCACTACCGGCGGCGGGGAGCTGCCTTGCCCCCCTCCAGTCACCAGCTGGGCAGGAGCTTCTGTCTCCAGCGATGGCAGCGCGCCTTGGAGGGCATTTGCCGCCACCACAGCCTCAACGGGATGCTGTTGCTGCCTGTCTTGCCGCACTATCAACCACGCCACAAGTGAAACGACAGCCACAGCCAACACAAGCACCAGACCATTTCGCTGTTTCTTTACAGCAAAACGCTCACGAATACCCGTCAACGCCCCCAGCACCACCGAAGAATGACCAAGCCCGATCTCAATGTCATTATCTAAACGCTGATTGTCTACTCTGGGCGCTGAAACCTTTACTCCCTGATAACCGGAAAGGTCATCACGCACCGGTCGCGCCTCCTGACCGATGATGTCGTCAAACAGCCAATCCTCATCAACATCTCTTGTTGCCCGCAGGGATACATCACCAGCCTGCAGATCGGTGAACATATCCCTCACTTCACCGACTTCACCCGCCACCTGGACAGCCGATGTGGAAGCGACAGCCCCAACATCATGCCGTGTATGTCCTACTGCAGCACTGAGCGGGAGATCGTCCGGTAACTCAATGCTATTTATTGGCACCTCAAAGCGGGCAGCACCATTCAACAGCTTACGGGAATCATCCAGACCAGAAAAAAGTACTGTCAATCGGGCATGCCTGGCCATCAAAGCCAGGAGAAAGTCCAACGCCTCATCGCGCAAATAGAGTGTCCTTTCGACAATAACCAGGGCTTGACCGCCAGACTGTGTAGCCACATCAAGGAAATGGTGAATAGCCTGAATGTCTGTCTCGCCACTATCAACGGGCCGGTAAACAAACCACTGCACCAACAATTCCCTGCAAATAGAATCGACATCAGGCTCGCTGCCGGATAGCAACGCAAGGTCAAGCTCATCCCGAAGCAAGGCAGCAAGGTCACGGAGAAAATTGACAGGGCTACCACCTTGCTGCCCATCGAGGTAGATCACACCTGGGCAATAGCGACATAAGTGAGCAACCTGTTCGACAATCTCTACCCGGCTCATTCCATGCAAGGAAACATCAAAAGACTTGTTCATTATCTAACTTCAAGCCCGGCGCCATGACGCTTAATGCTTGCCTGGATTGCTCTTATAACATCAGCAACAGGGGAATTTTCACAAATATAAGCCTGGCCGATACATTCAAGCAGGACCAAACGCAGGCCACCATCCAGTATTTTCTTGTCCCTCTGCATATACTCGATAAAAATGTCCGGGGTCATGCCCTGCGGGGGAAGTAAAGGCAAACCCAGCTTATCCAAGACAGCAGAAACGCGGTTTACGTCAGAATCGGACAGATGACCCCGCTGCAGCGACATTTCTATAGCCATGGCCATACCAATTGCCACAGCCTCGCCATGAAGCAAGCCTTCATAATGTTCCCAAGCCTCAATGGCATGGCCAAACGTATGACCAAGATTCAGCCAGGCCCTTATGCCGGCTTCTGTCTCATCCTGGGCAACAATATCCGCTTTATTCTGGCATGAGCGCTCAATACCATAAGCCAGGGCTGCCGGATCCCTCTCTAGCAACGCCGAGACATTGGCCTCAATCCACTCGAAAAATGGCAGATCCCGAATAAGTCCATACTTGATCACTTCAGCCAAACCTGATCTGTACTCCCGCTCAGGCAAGGTTTTGAGGGTATCAACATCAATCAAAACACATGAAGGCTGGTGAAATGCGCCTATCATGTTCTTTCCCAATGGATGATTAACAGCCGTTTTCCCACCAACAGAGGAGTCAACCTGGGCCAACAAAGTCGTTGGCACCTGGATAAATGCAACTCCTCTTTGGTAGCAGGCAGCAGCAAAACCGGTCATGTCGCCAACAACTCCGCCGCCTAATGCAACCAACGTTGTCTTGCGAGTATGCTTGCCATCAATCAGGGCGTCGAAAATTCGATTAAGCACATCAAGTGTCTTGTATCTTTCGCCATCCGGGAGAACGACAACGTCTTGAGAAAAACCGGCAAACATCGAATTTACTTGCGACAGGTAAAGAGGTGCGATTGTCTCATTGGTCACGATCAGGATGCGCTTGCCCGCCGCATATTCAGTAATTGCCTTGAATGTGCCCAGCAATCCATCGCCAATAAAGATCGGATACGACCTTGTTCCAAGATCAACTGTCAGAATTTTCATCGGCACCCCAAAGTCACAAAGGAGCAATTTACCACAGTGAGTTTAATCACTATCAGAAACTTGATTACCTGAGTAGCCGAACTATATCCCTGACGACCTGCCGGGGAGGGCGTGAATCAGTTTGCACGACCCAAGTAGCGACTTCCTGATAAAGTGGCTCACGGATTTGCATGATCCTTTCAAGAACAAGTCTGGGCTCATCTTTTTGCAACAGCGGACGTCTTTTGTCCTTGCCAATTCTGGCAACCAGTTGACTCACTTCAGCTTTGAGATATATGCATAAAGAGTTTTTAATGATTTGGCGATTGTGCTCGGCAAGTACAATTCCACCGCCTGTAGCCAACACCTGACCCTCCCTTGCGGAGAGTTCATCAAGAACCCGGGTTTCCCTCGCGCGGAATCCGGCTTCTCCCTCAACATCAAATATCCAGGGTATATCTGCCCCTGCTCTTACTTCGACTTCCTTATCAGTATCGACAAACTTTAGCTTCAGCTCACTTGCCAGCATCTTGCCGATTGTCGTCTTGCCGACCCCCATGGGGCCGACAAGATAGACATTCGGTTTAGATGCTTCATCGCCCGTCATTAACGCCTGTCAGCCAATGGATCCTGCAAGAGGCGTGGCGTTACAAAGATCAGCAATTCAACCTTGCTGTCCTTTTTGGTCGTGTTGCGGAACAAACGCCCAACAAGCGGCAAATCACCCAGGAATGGGATCTTCTTCACCTGATCAAGCGTTTCATTCTCGAAAATACCACCCAGAACTACAGTCTCACCATTATTGACCAGTACGCGAGTAGTCAACTCAGTAGTGCTGATGACTGGAATACCGGCCACAAATCGCTCGATACTATCCTTTGTCACAACAAGATCCATGATAACCCTATCATCCGGGGTAATCTGTGGCGTTACTTCCAGCTTCAACACAGCTTCCTTGAAAGAGGTGGTAGTTGCGCCACTAGAAGATGCTTCTTGATAGCCAATTTCCTCACCGCTCTTGATAATAGCCTTCTGCTTGTCACCAGTGATTACCTTGGGCTGGGATACAACCTCACCGCGACCAGTTTTTTCCATTGCGGACAGTTCTACGCCAAGCCAGCCATCTGATCCCAGCAAGCCAATTGCGAAAGTACCTGGATCGCCTTCTTCCGGCTGGGCACGCATATCCATGACCATAGAGTCTGCGCCGGTTGGGGTGCTTATCGCTTCAAGATCATCCGGATCAATATATGAACCATCAACATCTGCACCGCCATCACGGAACAGCGGATTATTCGCGCTAAGAAGATTATCAATCGAGCCGTTGGTAAACAAATCGCCAGCATTAAGATCCAGACCCCACATTACACCCAGATCTTCGCGGAACCCGGAAGTCGCCTTAACAATACGTGCTTCGATCGAAACCTGCCTTACAGGAATATCTATTCGTTTTACCAACTCTCTGAACTGCTGAATCTTTTCTTCTGTCTCCGTCAACACAATCGAATTGGTTCGCTCATCCACAATTACTGAGCCGCGCTCTGACAACAAGCTCTGAGTTGCCGTACCCCCAGCACCACCACTAGATTTTGCATCAAACAGCTTGAAGATTTCTTTTGCATCAGCATAAAGGATCTGGACAAATTCGGTACGCAAAGGAGCAAGCTCTTGTAACTGCTTGCTGGTTTCCAGCTCTTCCCTCTCCCGTGCAGCGATCTCAGCAGCTGGAGCCACCATCAAAACATTACCCACTTGACGCTTGTCAAGACCTTTGGTTTTCAAAACCAGGTCGAGCGCCTGATCCCAAGGAACATTCTCCAGTCGCAGGGTAATTTTTCCTTCGACAGTATCACTAGCCACAAGGTTGAGCTCGGTGAAATCAGCAATCAACTGCAATACCGAACGAACCGGGATATCCTGAAAATTGAGGGACAACTTCTGCCCAACGTAGCTAAACTTCTGCTTTTTCTCTTCCTGTTCCTTGGCAGTCAACTGCTTCACGCTGACTACATATTCATTGTCGGTCTGGTAAGCCATGTAATCGTATTCGCCTGTTGGCTTAATAGACACAACTGAATTAGAGCCATCATAGTCTGAAGACACTGAAACAACCGGCGTGGCAAAATCGGTAACATCCAACTTACGGCGAAGATTGGTCGGCAGCTGAGTATCCACAAAACTCAGCACAATCTGCCCACCCACATCCTCAACATTAATACTGGCATTGGCCTGACTCATTGAAATCACAACCTTGCCTTCACCAGATTCTCCGCGACGGAAATCAACATTATTTATCGTGTTGCCATAACTCGACACATCCGATGTTATGCGCTCAGCAAGATTGCTGCTCTTCTTCATTACATCCTGCATTTCGTTGTTACCAACGGTCATGATGAAGCTATTTCCATCAACCCTTGCCTGATAGTTCTCCAGCTCGACCATATTCAGAATCAAGCGAGTCCGCCCACCATCTGACAGCACATTGGCACTTTTTGCACTACCAAATGACAAAGGAAACTTTTTCTCCTTCAGCTCACTGGCAACGCCCTCGAAATCCATTACAAGCCTTGCCGGCTTGTCAATTGTGTAACCTTTTGGCTCAGGCGGCGGCGAATCGAAATCCATTTTCACCTCAAATCTGTCGCCCGGAAGTGACGCAAATGAGACGTTTTTCAAGGTTGCTGATCCCTGTGCCAAAGCCAAACCAGGCAATAGCAGCGAGAATGCTGTCACCAGCGTTTTAATCGCATTTTTCACGAGACCACCCCTTTTTGTTCCGTTTGTATTCAGTTGATATGACATAAATTCAGTCCGCCATTCCGGTTATTGCTCTACTGACTCTTGCAGCTGGAGTGTTTTTGGCCTCTCCAACCAACCGTCAGGCCCATTTGGCACAATTTCCTTCAAATCAATTCGCCCATTATCTATGTAGTAGATCTTTCCATGATTACGACCCATATAGTTGCCAACCTGGACACGGTGAATATTACCGGTACCATCATCAACCAATCCCCAAATCATCCCTTCTTTGACAACCGTACCCACCATAACAATGGAACTGATATTGAACTGTTCCAGATACTCCTTGGGACGTAATTCATCGGGCTTCACCATGGTAGCTGGCCCAACTTTCTCGCCGTTAATGATCAGCTCTTCAATAGCCTGGGGCTTCTCAAATGGGCTACGCAACCCTGCCGCCTGATATGTAAAAGTTTCATATTGCGGAAAAGTCGGAATTGGCTCAATTGGAGGCGCCGGACGCTGCCTGACATCCTGCATATACTCATCCAGATCAGACATGTCTCCGCCGCCACAGCCAGTCAAGACCAAAACCAGAGGAGCTATTTTTATTAAATTTCGCATACTTTTCTCAAAATGCATCATAGCCACCACCCCCAACCTTATTTTTTAGGGGCCTGCGGCTTAGCGCTGGCCTTCCCTTTCGCTGGTTCTTTTTCCTGCTCAGTTTCGTCAGCAGACTTATAACGATATGTTTTAGCAAGAATAGTCATTGACAACTCATCACTACTTCTTTGTCGATCCTGACTTTCTGCCACCGAATTGTTTTTTGAATTACTTGCTGCTTTCTTGTCTTGGACCCTGACTTTGTCAGAAGACAGCTCAATGACAAAGTCATGCAATGTCACAATCCTAGGCAGGCCAGCGATCCCACTTACGAATGTACCAAAATCATGGTAACCACCCTTAACCTTGATATTTATAGGCAGCTCCATATAGAAATCTGCGCGCTTCTCCTGTTGCAAGTCTATCGCTTCGAAATTCAGGCCGCTGGTCTGGCCTTTTTCTGAAATATCATCCAGAAGACCAGGAACCTCTGTATCTTTTGGCAGCTGATTCAGCAATGCACTGAAAGACTCTGTCATCTCCTTCATCTGGTTCCTGTAGGCATCGATATTCGCCGCATCCTGCACCTTTTGCTCAAATTCTGTTCTCAACTGTATCTCTTTTTGCGCAGCAGCATCCAAAGTCGCCTTTTGATCGCGCAGAACCAGCTGGTAAGAAGCTACAATCACGGCAGCCATTACAAAGATCCAACAGATTATCTTGATTGGCAATGGCCAAGACCCGATATTCTCAGGATCAAGATTACTGAAATCATTCTGGAATTTTTCAAATTTTTCCTGAAGAGACATTATTTTCCACCCTCTTCCTTAGTTTTGGGCAAGGAAATATCCACAGCCATATCAAAGTCATTACCCTGCTCACCCAACAAAGGATTTGCCTGGACTTTTGTAAGGAGAGGACTTTCAAACCACTCGGATTCATCTATCTGGTTCATAAAAGCAGAAACCCTGTGGTTTGATTCTGCAGTACCATTGATAAATAACCGATTATCCTTTCTTTCGATCTTGGTGAAGAAAATACCGTCCGGCTGTTTTCTCACAACCTCATCAAACACATGCACAATAAGAGGACGGGTCCCCTGAAGGCTTTGTATCACCTTCATCCGCTCGATCATTTCGGCGCGCTGCTTCTTCAACGCATTGATTTCCTCGACTTTTTTCTCGAGCAGGGCAATTTCATTCTGCAATTTGCTGTTGCGCTGGTTCTGGAAATCAATCAAACCTTGCAGCGTGAGATACCAGACCGCAAACACAAGCAAACCGGCAGCTGCAAAACCACCGAGGATAGCCAGAAATTCCTTCTTTCTCTGCTCCCTCAGCTCAGCACGCCAAGGCAACAAGTTGATTTTTGTAGCCATCAGTCAAAACTCCTCAAAGCCAATCCGGTTGCAATCATCAGAGCGGGCGCATCATTACTCAGGTCAACCGCATTGATTCGCGATGCCACTGACATGTTCGCAAAGGGGTTGGCAACTGTCGCTGGTGTTCCCAGCTTTTCCTGAACCAGATCACTGAGGCCATCCATTGAAGCTACACCGCCTGCCAGTACGATATAGTCAACCTCATTGTATTCACTTGAAGAAAAGAAAAACTGCAATGAGCGCGTAATCTGCTGTACCACTGCATCCTTGAAAGGCTGTAAGACTTCGCTTTCATAATCATCCGGCAGTCCTCCTTGCTTTTTGGCCAGCCCAGCTTCCTCACTGGAAAGACCATAGCGACGCTGGATTTCCTCTGTCAGCTGCTTGCCACCGAACAATTGTTCGCGGGTATAGATGATCTTGCCTCCATGCAAGACATTCAGCGTCGTCATTGTCGCGCCTATATCGACGATCGCAACAGTGGAATCCTCCCCCCCACCCAGCTGGGGCAGGATCAGGGAGAAAGCCCTCTCCATGGCATACGCTTCGACATCAACAATAGCAGGGATCAGCCCTGCATCCTCAAGAACATCCTTGCGGGTGTCCACATTCTCACTACGGCAGGCAGCCAGCAGTACATCTACCTGGTCATTTCGATTGGGTGAAGGCCCCAATACCTCGAAATCCAGGGCAACTTCATCAATAGGATAAGGAATGTACTGATCGGCCTCCATGCGGATCTGGCCATCCATCGCATCATCATCAAGGCCTGCAGGCATTTCGATGATCTTGGTGATGACGGCCGAACCAGCCACAGCTACCGCGGCATGTTTCAGCTTGGTTTTCGACTGCTGGACGACACGCCTGATGGCTTCCGCCACCGCCTCCTGCTCAGCAATGTTTTTTTCCACCACAGCACCTGGGGGCAACGGGCGTACCGAATAACTTTCTACCCTGAAACCCGCTCCGCTACGGCTCAACTCCAGCAATTTCACTGAAGTGGAGCTGACATCTAAGCCAAGCACTGCTTGTTGTTTTTTCTGGAACAGTCCTGAAATGGCCATTTTCCTATCTGCATCCGATACTTACGACGTTGTGATGTTATATTACTTTAACTAATTTCTGCAAGCACCCAAATCGATACCTGATTCACAAATTTGCACTTATAATATTTTTTCTGGCAAAACCCAGCAAAATCACCCCAACATATTGATTTATAAAGAAAATTGATGCGACTTTTCCTCGGATGCCTGCGCTTTATCCTGGCCGGAAGCCTGTTTTCAGCCTGCTTTTGCCTTGAGAGGGTGAGGGCAGTTCTTCCACACCTGCG
>CALMIC010000238.1 GCA_937864065.1 uncultured Cellvibrionales bacterium
ACGAGGGCAATCTGGAAGCTATCAGAACACTGGTGGCAGTGGCGCGACGTCATCCCGACAATATCGATGCGATAATCATCGGCAGCGAGAACCTGTTGCGGCAGGAGCTTACAGTGGAGCAACTGCAGGCTTACCTGCGCCATGCCCGCCGTGAACTGGCAGGCCTGAAGGTCAAGGTCGGTTATGCCGACAGCCATGACATGCTGAAACGCCACCCGCAAATCATCAGTGAAGTCGATATCGTGTTTGCCAACTTCTACCCGTACTGGGAGGGATACGCCATCGAGGACAGCCTGCCCGCCGTGCAACGCGCCTGGCAGGAGTTGCTGGCCATCACCGGTGACAAACCGGTAGCTATTTCCGAGACTGGCTGGCCGAGCTGCGGCAATGCAGTGGGCAAGGCCATACCGTCACCGGAAAACAGCGCCCGCTACCTGCGCGAATTCCGCCAATGGGCACAGCGCGAACACGTGCGCTATTTTTATTTCTCAGCCTTTGATGCCAGCTGGAAAGCCGAACATGAAGGCCCGCAAGGAGCGTGCTGGGGTCTGTTCGATGAAAACGGCGCACTGAAGAAGGGAATGACTGAAGCCCTCAATGGCGCTGCGACAAATACCCGACCCATTCATCTGCAACCAGCTGACCACTAAACGTGGCGCAGCCCCTGACTGCAGAATGCCAGAAGCAAGTGGGCTTTGGTGGCAAACGAAGGAGCAGAAACCGTCGGCAAAGCCAAAACCCTAGGGCACAATCACGCTTTCCACATAGACCAGCTCGCAGGACCCGTGGCCGGTGTCCTCGCGCGTGAGTGAACTCTGCCAGTGCCAGCCATCGGGGGCATCCACGCGCACCAGCTTGCCGGCGAGCTGCAGCACCTGCTCGGGCACCGCCGGCGCCAGCACGCCGGGGGCTGGCTGCTCACTGCGAGCTGACCAGTAGTGCCAGGCAAGTGCGGCAAGCAGTGCAGCAAAAAGGATTTTCTTCAAATCGCACAACTCTCCTGCGCCACCTGCAGCACCTGCAGGATACGTCCGTTAGCCATCAAACCGGCAATGATAGCTGTCAAGGCAAAGATTTCACCATCGCTGAAGTGGCGATGCATTTGGTCGAAGAAAGCCTGGTCGAGCGACAGGTGATCCTGCGCGAATTGTTCAGCGTATTCGATCGCAACTTTCTCACGTTCGCTGAACAGCGTACTGCTGCGCCACTCGGCAATCGCCGCATAGAACGCCTCGTCGATACCGACAGCCTGCGCCTGCTCACCAAAACGGAAACTGATGCAGAGCGTGCACTGGTTGATATGCGCGATGCGCATGCGCACCGCTTCGCGCACCCGCAGGTCTATCGCATCCTGGCTGTAGATCGCCGTCGACAGCCCGGCCAGGGCCTTGCCCAGCGCCGGGTGCAGGGAAAAGAGTTTTGCGGTATCCGGCAGGTCGCCGGCAGGCAAGGTGATGCGGGACATGGCAATGCTATCCTCCAGAAATCCGCGGCTTATCGCGGCAGCGCCGCGCTGTAGTGCTCTGGCTTGAAACCGACCAGGGTGCGGCTGCCGAGATCCAGCACGGGCCGTTTGATCATCGACGGCTGCGCCAGCATCAGCGCGATGGCTTTTGCCTCGTCCAGCCCGGCCTTGTCTGCCTCCGGCAACTGGCGGAACGTGGTGCCAGCACGGTTCAGCAGCGTTTCCCAGCCGTGTTCACGGCACCAGTGCTGCAGCCGCTCACGGTCGATGCCGGCGACCTTGTAGTCATGGAAGGTGTAGGCAATGCCCTGCCCATCCAGCCAGGCGCGGGCTTTCTTTACCGTGTCACAGTTTTTGATGCCGTAGAGCGTGCCATCCATCGCGCTTACCCGTTTTCCATCGCAGCGGCATAAATGCCCTTGCGCGCGAGGCCATTCAGCTTGCAACGTTTCAGCAATGCCGCCTGCGCAGCTGCCACGTTGGCTTCCTGTCCCTTCCACGCTGCCAGCACTGGTGCCTGCAATGCACGACCGTAGGAGAAACTCACTTCCCACGGATACGCGCCGGCTTCATTCATCGCGTTGAGGTTTGCAGTAGCCACCTCGGCGGTCTGGCCACCGGAGAGAAACACAATCCCCGGCACGGCGGCAGGCACATGGCGCGTGAGGCAGCGCATCGTCGCCTCAGCCACCGCTTGCGCCGTATCCTGCTGCGCACATTTCTTGCCGGCAATCGCCATGTTGGGCTTGAGCAACATGCCTTCCAGTATCACGCGGTGGTCATCCAGTGCCGCAAACACCGTTTCCAGCACTTCTCCGGTAACCTGCTCGCAACGCGCGATACCGTGCGAGCCGTCCATCACCACTTCCGGCTCGACAATCGGCACCAGCCCTTCTTCCTGGCACAGGGCTGCATAGCGCGCCAGGGCG
>CALMIC010000239.1 GCA_937864065.1 uncultured Cellvibrionales bacterium
GCAACATTCTCTGGCGCTAGCGTGTGCCGACACCCTCCGGCGATTACCACGGCACCTTGCAGGCCATCCGCGCCCTGGTGGATCGCGCGACCGCTGACAAGCACCTGCCGGCGGCATTGCCAGTGGGCATCGGCGTGCCCGGCTCGCAATCACCGCGCACTGGTCTGATGCGCGGCTGCAATTCCACCGCACTGAATGACCGGCCACTGGAGCATGACCTGCAGGTGATCTTGCAGCGCCCGGTGCGGCTTGCCAATGATGCTGACTGTTTCGCGCTGTCGGAGGCGCGCGCCGGTGTCGGGCGCGAAGCGGGCACGGTGTTCGGTGCCATCCTCGGCACCGGTGTCGGCGGCGGTGTGGTGATCCGCCAGCAATTGCTCGGCGGCCCGAACCATATCGCTGGCGAATGGGGCCATAACCCGATGCCGGATGGCAGCGTGGAAGGCCGCCTGCCGCGCCGCTGTTTTTGCGGGCGCGACAACTGCAACGAGACCTGGCTCAGTGGCACTGGCCTCGGACACAGTTTCCGCGCCGCCGGTTTGCCGGTGACAACCACCCAGGAAGGCATTGCGCTGATGCGCGACGGCGATGCGCTGGCCGTGGCTGTCTGGCAGGACTATGTGCAGTTGCTGGCGCGGGCCTTGTCGGTGGTGATCAACATCCTCGATCCGGATGTGGTGGTGCTCGGCGGCGGTGTGTCCAATGTCGACGAGTTGTACGATGAGGTGCCGGCTATCTGGGAGCGCTGGATTTTCTCCGACGTGATCCGCACGCGCCTGCTGAAAGCGGAATGCGGGGATTCCAGTGGTGTGATCGGTGCGGCCTGGTTGTGGTCGTGAAGAGGATGCCGCTGCGCTGGCGCAGCGAATGGCTGGCTGCCTGGCTGTTGTCCCTGTTGCTGACCGGCCTGGTGTTCGGTCGCGCGCTGTTCTTCGATTTCGTCAACCTCGATGACAACAGCAACCTGAAGAAAAACCCGGCGATGCAGGAACTCTCGCTTGCCTGGCGCAAGCCGTACCTGGATGCCTACCTGCCGGTGGTCTACACGGTGTGGGGTGGCCTGCATGCTGTGGCACAGGACGAGCGCCCGCGTGGCAACAGCGTCGATACCTTTACGCCAATCCCGTCGCTCGATCCGCTGCCCTTCCATCTTGCCAACCTGTTGCTGCATGCGGCCAATGGTGTGCTGCTGTTCCTGGTCTTGCGCACGCTGTTGCCGGCGGCACCGCGCCAGATTGCCGGTTTGTTGGCTGTGCTGTTCCTGTTGCACCCGCTGCAGGTGGAGCCGGTCGCCTGGGTCACGGCGCTGAAGGATGTGCTGTCGGGATTTTTCGCGCTGTTGTTGCTGTTGTTGTATGTACAGCGACCTCTCTCGGATTATCGCGGCCGGCAGGATGTGCGGCGTATGGTATTGCTGGCGCTGGTATTCCTGCTCGCGTGCCTCAGCAAGTCGACCCGCGTTGTCATGCCGCTGTTTCTCGTTGCGCTGGGACACCTGCACTGGCGCCAGCCGTTAACCCGCCTGATGGCGGACCTGTGGCCGCTGTGGCTGGTGGCGACGGTGGTGGTGCTGGTGGCGATGGCCGTGCAGCCGCCACCGAAAGACATGGCCTACCAGGACATCTGGCGCCGCCCGCTGGTGGCTGCCGATGCGCTGGTGTTTTACCTGCAGAAACTGTTTTGGCCGGTACCGCTGGCGCTGGATTACGGGCGCAACCCCCGCTTCCTGTTCGAGTCCGGTGCGGTCTGGTCCACATGCTGGCTGCCGTTCTTGGGTGCAGCGGGCTGGTGGCTGTTGCGGCGACGGCTCAGCCCGTGGCTGCAACTCGGCATGGCGGGCTTTGTGCTGGGCTTGTTGCCGCTGCTGGGCCTGCAGCCGTTCGTGTTCCAGACGATCTCCACCGTCAGTGACCGCTACGCCTACCTGTCGCTGGCGCTGCTGTTCGTGGGCCTGCTGCCGCTGTTGCAAGGCCTCGGTCACCCGCGCCGGGTGACGCTCGGGCTCGCTGTGCTGGTACTGGCCTGCGGCCTGCGATCTTCTGCGCAATTGCCGGCATGGCGCAACAGCCACACACTGTGGCAACACACGCTGTCGGTCACGCCGGACAGCGGCATCGCGCATAACAACCTGGCCAGCATCCACGAAGAACTGGGACAGGCACGGGAAGCCATCGCGCACTACGAGGCTTCCTTCCTGCGCCTGCCGCGGGCAGACCTGTGCGGCCGGATCGCAATTCTCCACACCGATCTCGGCCAGTGGCCGCAGGCGCTGCACTGGCTGGACAAGGGTCTGGCGCTGGCACCGGATGACCCGCTGCTGCTGCAGAACCGGGCAGTGGTGCTGCAGCAACTGCGCATGCGACGATTCTGATCATGAGGGAAGGCCGGTATGAAAATCGAAGACATCAATCTCTGTGACTTGTCGCAATTCGAGCAGGGCTGCCCCGAAGAGGTGTTCCGCACCCTGCGCCGTGAAGCACCGGTGTGGTTCCATCCCGGCAATGCCCAGGCGCCGGATGGCGAAGGGTTCTGGGTCATCAGCAAGCTCGCCGATGCGAAAGCGGTGCTGAAAAACCACCAGGTGTTTTCCTCGGAAACCGGTTATGGCGCGCGCACCGGCGGCGGCACGACACTGGCCGACATGAGCACCGACATGGCACCCGGCGTCGTGCTGTCGATGATGGATCCGCCGAAACACGACGATATCCGCGCGCTGGTCGGCCAGGGGTTTTTCCCTCGCACGCTCGCGTTGCTGGAACAGCAGATGCAGCAGTTGTGCCATGACATCCTCGACCAGCTGCCCGCCTGCGGCGAAGTGGATTTCCTGCACGCTATTGCAGCTGAATTGCCGCTGCAGGTGATCTGCACGATGGCGAACATCCCGCGCGAGGACTGGCACCGGGTAAAGGAATGGGCGGATGCTGCGATCGCCTTTGCCGCGCACGAACCTGGTGTCGATACCGCGCCGCTGGTCGAGAAGCTCACCGAGATGGGCATGTATGCCTTCAACCTGATCCAGCAGATCCGCCAGCAGGCACCGGATGATTCCGTGATGTCCAAGGTCGTGCACGCCGAGATTCCCGGCGAAGGCGGCCAGCCGCGCAAGCTGGATGATCTCGAGGTGATCCGCTTCTTCAACCTGCTGATGACCGGCGGCTCCGAAACCACCCGCAACGCCATTGCCTACGGTTACTACATGCTGCTCACCCACCCGGAGCAGTACCGCGTGCTGGAAAGTGACCCGGAGAAGTACATCGACGACGCGATCGAGGAGATCCTGCGCTGGACCACGCCGGTGCACTTCAACCGCCGCACGGCCGGCCAGGACTTCGAGTTCCAGGGCCGGTTGATCCGCCGCGGCGAGAAAGTGGTGCCTTGGTACACCTCGGCCAACCGCGACGAAACCGTGTTCGAGAATGCTTACGAGTTCAACATTTTCCGCCAGAAAAACCCGCATATCGCTTTCGGGCATGGCATCCACCATTGCCTCGGTGCCGCGCTGGCGCGCATGGAGTTGCGCACGATCTTCCTCGCGCTGGTCGAACACCTGCGAGGCAAGCGTGTCGAGCCGGTCGGCGAGATCCGTTTTATCCGCAGCAACCGCCACCAGGGTGTGGCGGACATGAGAATCCGCATCAGCGACAACAACGGAGCCTGACATGAGCCTTGCCGAGAAAGCCCGCGCTGCCGCGCATACTTACGTCGCTTGCATCAACAGCAAGAATCTCGATGGCCTGTTGGCGATTTTTGCCGAGGATGCCGAGCTGGTGCATCCTTTCGGTGTGTTTGCCGGCAAGGCGAAGCTGGTGGAGTTCTACGGCGGCCTGATCATGCATGCCGACACGCAGCTCACCGTCGGCCGCGAATCAGCAGAAAACAATATCTGCGTCGTCGAGGTGGTCGGTGTCAGCCCGCAGGCGCCGGACAAGGCGCAGTATGCGATTGACCTGTTCGAAGTGAACGAGCAGGGTCTGGTGAAGAACCTGTCGATCTACTATCGCAATTTTGACCTGAAATAAGCGCGTCAATTGCCTGCAGTCACCGGTTTCGGTTCCCACAGCACTTCTGAATCGGTGTCATTCAGGCGGTTCAGCACGCGCGCGCAGACGAACAGCCAGTCGGACAGGCGGTTGATATAGCGGCGCACCGGCGCGTTGACCGGATCGGTCTGGTGCATGTGCACGAGGATGCGCTCGGCGCGGCGGCAGACGCTGCGCGCGAGGTGGCAGTAGGACGCCGTCACCGTCCCGCCCGGCAGGATGAAATTCTTCAGCGGCGGCAGGTGCTCGTTGTAACGGTCCAGCACTTCTTCCAGCCAGGCGACGTCGGCGTCATCAATGAACGCGTAGCCGGGCATGGCCAGCTCGCCACCCAGGTCGAACAGGCGATGCTGGATGCGCGCGAATACCGGCTGCAGTTCTTCGGGCACGCCGTGCGCCAGCATCACGCCGATGAGGCTGTTCAGCTCGTCAACCGTGCCCAGTGCCTCGACGCGCGGGCTGTCCTTGCGCGTGCGCACACCGTCGCCGAGGCCGGTGGTACCGTCGTCACCAGTGCGTGTGTAGATTTTTGACAGGCGGTTGCCCATACTCCTTACCTCTCGACATTGCTGCTGGGTTTGCTGGCTGGCATTATACCTAGCAAATAACTCGGATTTTCCTCCATGTTCGGCAATTACACCGTCACAACGATTGACCTGCTGCGTCACGGCGAATGCGAGGGCGGCGATGTCTATCGCGGCAGCCTCGATGTGCCGCTGAGCGACAACGGCTGGCAGCAATTGCGAGCCAGCGCCGGTGATTTTGCCGGTTGGCAGCAGATCGTCAGCTCGCCGCTGCAGCGCTGTGCACGTTTCGCCGAGGAGTTGTCCGCCCGCCACGGTTTGCCGGTGCGGTTCGATGACGCTTTCCGTGAAGTGCATTTCGGTGACTGGGAGGGGCGCGCGATTGCCGATGTCTGGCGAGAGCAGGGCAGCCATGTGCGCCGCTTCTTTGCTGACCCGGTGAATGCCTCACCGCCCAATGGCGAACCACTGCGCCAGTTCGAGCAGCGTGTGCTCAGCGGCTGGGAAAACCTGCTGCAGGCCCATCGCGGCGAGCACTGCCTGCTGGTGGCGCACGGCGGCACGATCCGCGTGTTGCTGGCACAGGTGCTGGCAATGCCGCTGACGCGCATCGCGAACCTCGAAGTGCCGTACGCGTCTGCGAGCCGCATCCGCATCCACCACACGGAAGGCCAGCCGGATTTTGCCTCGCTGGTGTTTCACAACGGGCGATTTGCCTGAATAGGAGTTAGCCGATGCGTTGCCCGCCAGCCGGAATCACACCTGATGCACTCGTCAGTCATTTGCAGGCGCGCGTCGACGAACTCGAAACCCGCCTCGCTTTCCAGGAAGACACACTGCAGACGCTTGGCGAACAGCTGGCGCACCAGCAGGAGCTGATCAGCCAGCAGCAGGCGATGTTGCAGGCGGTGTATCGCCAGTTGCGCGAGGTGCAGGCGTCAGCGGGTGACAGCGGCGCGGATGGTGCACCGGCAGACGAGCGCCCGCCGCATTACTGAGCGTTGGTAGCAAACTTCAGCATGTAACGCCGGATCAGGCCGCGGAACGGCATGACCAGGTAGCGCAGGAAACGCCATTGGTGGGCCAGCTCGCGCTTGTAGGCATCGAGCCCGTGTTGCTGGAAATTGAGCAGCTGCTGGCTTTCTGCGGTATCCATCCAGTCGGTGTAGTAGGGCTCATGGCCGAAAGCCGAGGCAGGGAAGTCGCCGAGACCCATTGCGCGCGGCATGAGGTTGACGAACTCTAGCCACGAGGTCTGGCTGCTCTTGCCGCTGCCGAGGAACAGTGTCTTGCCAATCACGGCGGGTTGCTCCAGCGCGTTGGCCATCGCAACTGCCGCATCCTGCGGGTGCAGGTATTCGATACGCGTATCGATATCGAGCGTGAACATGTGGCGCAGCATCGCTTCGGTGTCGCCGGTTTTCTGGTTCAGCGCATCGGTGCAGGCGCCGATACGCAGGATCACCCACGGGATAGTGCTCGCGCGCAGCCGTTTCTCGCATTCGATCTTGTGGCCGGCATAGTGGTCACGCGCTTCCAGTGGTGTGTCGACGCGGCACGGCGGCATGCGTGTGTTGCTGAAGCCGTGCACGGAAATCGATGACGGGAACACCAGCAGTGGCGGTTGCGGCTGGGCAGCAATGGCATCGATCACGATCTGCGTGCCTTGCACATTCACTTTCTCCGCCAGTGCCGGATTGGTTTCCGACAGCATCGGGATGATCGCGGCGAGATGGATAACCGCATCCTGGTTGGCGACGGCGGCATTGACGCTGGCGGCGTTGGTGATGTCGCCCCACACCATGTTGATGCGGCCGCTGTAGCGCCGCGCGACCTTGCGGTTGGTCGGGTTGTCGAGGTCGAAACAGGTCACGTTGTGCTGGCGCGCCAGCAGTTCATTGAGGACCCGGGTGCCGATAGTGCCGAAAGGGCCGGTGAGCAGGACGCGCATGCAGGTTTCCGTGGGAGTTGTCTTCAATGCCGGTATCATAACGGCATGGGCACTGATATTCATTTCGACCAGTTGGCAGAACGCTTCGAGCGCAAGATCTACGGCTCGGCAAAGGGTGAGTTGCGCCTGCAACTGCTGTGGGACGACCTGCTCGCCGTGTTGCCGTCTCTGCAGGATGGCCCGCCGCTGGCGGTGCTCGATGCCGGCGGCGGCCTCGGCCAGCTCAGCCTGCGCCTCGCGGCGCTGGGCCACTACGTGGTGCTCGCCGAACCGGCCGCGCCGATGCTGGACCGCGCCAGGACATTGTTTGCCGAAGCCGGCGTGGTACCGCCACAGGTGCAGTTCGTGCAGGCATCGATCCAGCAATTGCCTGCCGTGCTGGGTGAGCGGCAGTTCGACCTTGTGTTGTGCCACGCCGTGCTCGAGTGGCTGGCCGACCCCCTGGCTACGCTTGCAGTGTTACTGCCGCTCATCCGCCCCGCTGGCTGGTTGTCACTGGCGTTCTATAACCGCGAGTCGATCGTGTGGAAGAACCTGCTGAAGGGTAATGTCGATCGCGCCCGCGTTGCGCACCTGCCGGGCGAGGCGGGCAGCCTGACTCCACAGAGCCCGCAGTCGGCGCCGGAGGTGCTGGCGTGGCTGGCGCAGCAGGGACTGGCGGTAGGGCAGGTCACCGGCATCCGCTGCCTGCATGATTACCTGTTCCCCGGTGTGCGGCTCGAGCCGGAAACACTGCTGTCGCTGGAGCGCGAGCTGGGTCGCCAGGAGCCTTACAAATGGCTGGGGCGTTACATCCACGTAATGGCACAGCGCCGCTGATCAGCGCGGCGCTGGCCTGCGCGCGGCGGCACTGCTGCGGTCGACCTTGGCGGCAGCCTCGCGCTGCAGCTGTGCGCTGGCCTCACTGGTGCGGCTGACTGCGTCGCGGTCGCAGTGGCCAGCTTCGTTGCCGTGGGCCAGGCAGGCATTGCTGTAGGCTTGTTCCTGCACCACGGTGAAGCGGTTGAGGGGTTCTCGGCAGCTTTCCAGCACCACATCGCGGCGGGTGGTCGCGTTCGTGTAGGCCTCGGTAGCGGTCCTGCGGTCAAGGTCGCGGATACAGGCACGGTACTCGTCAGCCGCGTCCTCTGCGCTGGCCTGTTGCCGGGCGGCGGGGTTGGCAGGCTGGCAGGCAGCGAGCACCAGGCAGCCGGCGAGGGCAGTGACGGGAAACAGTGCGGAGGCTTTCACGGACAATCCCTGCAGTTGAATGGTCGTGAATCATAGAGGAACGGGCGGTTGATGTCCCTGTGCTCTGCTAGAATGCGCCACTGCCTGAAACCCTGTTACACCGCCCGCCATGAGTGACTTTCCTGACCTTGAAACCCTGCTGGAAAACATCACGCCCGAGATCTATGCCGCGCTGACGCGTGCGGTTGAACTCGGCAAGTGGCCGAATGGCAACCGCCTCACGCCGGAACAGCGCGAGACCTGCCTGCAGGCCGTGATCTGGTATGACGCCCGCCACAAGCCGGAACAGGAGCGCGTGGGCTATATCGAGCGCGAACAGCACGAACATTGTGGCAGCGACGGCGACAAGGCGCATGACCACAGCGGCAACCGCTGGAGCGAGGAGCAGCTGCTGGTCTTCCGCGACATGCTGCAGCAGAACCCGACCAGGCACTGATGATGGCCGATAGCAGTTCCGCGGTGCTGGCCACTGGCTGCCTGGACAAGATGCGGGTAACGGCAGGCGAACCCGCGCAATACCACCTGTCGCTTGGCCAGTCAGAGGTCGCGCTGAACCCATTGCTCGGCCGTCGCATCCGCCTGCGCTACACCGGCACCATCCGGTGCACCCATTGCCAGCGCAAGACGAACAAGAGCTTCAACCAGGGCTACTGCTTCCCGTGCTTCCGCTCGCTGGCGCAGTGCGACAGTTGCATCGTCAGCCCGGAAAAATGCCATTTCCATCTCGGCACCTGCCGTGAACCGGACTGGGCGGAAACACATTGCCGCACAGACCATATCGTCTACCTGGCCAATTCGTCAGGGCTCAAGGTTGGCATAACCCGTGCTACACAGATACCGACGCGCTGGCTGGACCAGGGCGCCGTGCAGGCATTGCCACTGGCGCGTGTGGCCGACCGTCATTTGTCCGGTTTGCTGGAAGTGCTGTGCAAGGATTTTGTGGCAGACAAGACTGACTGGCGTGCGCTGCTGCGCGGCGATGCGGTGCCGATTGACCTGCCGGCAGAGCGCGAGCGCCTGCTGGCAGCGGCGCGTGACGGCATCGCGGCATTGCAGGGCGAGTATGGGCTCACTGCCGTGCAGCTGTTGCCGGAGGCGGGTGAGCAGCGCTTTGCCTATCCGGTGCAGCGCTACCCGGACAAGGTCAGCACTTTCAACTTCGACAAAGAGCCTGTCGTGGAGGGCGAACTGCGCGGCATCAAGGGCCAGTACCTGTTGTTTGCCAACGGTGCGCTCAATATCCGCAAGTTCACCGCCTATGAAACCGAACTTTCAGTGACCGACGCATGAGCAATGACAGCAAACAGGCCATCCACCTGCGCGACTACACCGCGCCGGATTTCCTGATCGACGAGACCCACCTGAACTTCCAGCTGGCTGAAGCAGCCACCACCGTCAACGCGCGCCTTGTGCTGCGGCGCAACCCGGCGGGCAGGCCCGATGCCGCCCTAGTGCTGGATGGCCAGGGTCTCGATACGCGGCGCCTGTCGCTGGATGGCAAGCTGCTGGGGACGGGCGATTACCGCATCGAGGATGACAAGCTGCACCTGCTGCTGCCGCTGCCGGAAAAATTCGAGCTGGAATCGGTGGTGTTGATCAAACCGCAGCTGAACACGGCGCTGGAAGGCCTGTACAAGTCGCGCCACATGTTCTGCACACAATGCGAGGCCGAGGGCTTCCGCCGCATCACCTGGTACCTTGACCGGCCGGACGTGATGTCCTTGTTCACCGTGACGATCCTCGCCGAGGAAAAGCGCTACCCGGTGTTGCTGTCGAACGGCAACCTGGTCGACAGCGGCAAGCTCAGCAACGGTATGCACTGGGTCACCTGGAAAGACCCGTTCCGTAAGCCGTGCTACCTGTTCGCACTGGTGGCGGGTGACCTGAAATACGTCGAGGATTACTTCACCACGAAATCCGGTCGCCGCGTCACCTTGCGCATCTATGTCGAGGAAAAAGACCTGGCGAAATGCAGCCATGCCATGTCTTCGCTGAAGCGCGCGATGGCCTGGGACGAGAAAGCCTACGGCCGCGAATACGATCTCGATATCTACATGATCGTTGCCGTAGATGATTTCAATATGGGCGCGATGGAGAACAAGGGCCTCAACATCTTCAACACCTCCTGCGTGCTGGCGCGGGCGGAAATCACCACCGACAAGGGCTTCCAACGCGTCGAGGCCGTGGTGGCGCACGAGTATTTCCACAACTGGTCTGGCAATCGCGTGACCTGCCGCGACTGGTTCCAGTTGAGCCTGAAGGAAGGTTTCACCGTATTCCGCGACAGCCAGTTCTCGGCCGAAATGAATTCCCCGACGGTGAAGCGCATCGAGGAAGTAAGCCTGCTGCGCACGGTGCAGTTTGCCGAGGATGCCGGGCCGATGGCGCATCCGGTGCAGCCACAATCCTACATGGAAATCTCCAACTTCTACACGCCGACCGTGTATGAAAAAGGCGCTGAAGTGGTACGCATGCTGCATTGCCTGCTCGGCCCGGTAACATTCCGTGCCGCGACCGACCTCTATTTTGCCCGCCATGACGGCCAGGCGGTGACCATCGAGGAATTTGTCGGTGCGATGGAAACGGCGTCCGGCCGCGACCTGCAGCAGTTCCGCCGCTGGTACACGCAGGCCGGCACGCCGGTGCTGAAGGTGCGCGGCGATTACGATGCGGCAGTACAGACCTATACGCTGACGGTGCAGCAATCCTGCCCGCCGACGCCGGAAGCGGAACAGAAGGAGCCGTTCCACATCCCGCTGGCAATCGGCCTGCTGGGCGATGCCGGCAGCCTGGCCCTGCACTTGCGCGATGCGCCCGACTTCGACAGCGCCGACAACACCCAGCGCGTGCTGGAAGTGACGCAACGCGAACAGCAGTTCGTGTTTGAACAGGTGCGGGAAAAGCCGGTGCCGTCACTGTTGCGTGGGTTTTCCGCGCCGGTACGGCTTGAATATCCTTACACGCGCGATGAACTCGCTTTCCTGATGAGTCGCGACAGCGACGGCTTCAACCGCTGGGATGCGGCACAGCAGCTCGGCGTGTCGGTGTTGCAGGAACTGGTCGTGGCCGTATTGCAGCAGCGGCCGCTGGAGCTGGATCCGAAAATGGTCGCAGCCTATCGCGTACTGTTGCAGGATGAGACGCTCGATCCCGCCATGGTTGCGCTGATGCTGGAGTTGCCCGGTGAACTCTACCTCGCCGAGGAAGCGGAGGTGGTGCATGCCGGCGCGATCCACGAGGCGCGCCAGTTTGCCCGCAAGACGCTCGCGCGCGAACTGCGCCGCGAAATGCATGCCGTGTACTTGCGCCATTCGCCGGGTCCTGGTGCCTACCAACCGATTGCGGAAGCGATTGCCAGCCGCAGCCTGAAGAACACGACCCTGTCGTACCTGATGCTATTGCACGACAAGGATCTGATGCAACTGTGCCTCGACCAGTACAACAATGCTGCCAACATGACCGATGCCAGTGCCTCGTTGCAGGCGTTGCTGAACTGCGAAGCGGATTTCGTGGCGCCGGTGCGTGACAAGGCGCTGCGGATTTTCTATCGCCGCTGGCAGCACGAGCCGCTGGCGGTGAACCTGTGGTTGCAATTGCAGGCGACCTGCCACCTGCCGGGGGCGCTGGCGCGCGTGCAGGCATTGCTGCAGCACGAGGCTTTCGACATCCGCAACCCGAACAAGGTGCGTGCGGTGATCGGGGCGTTCTGCGGCCAGAATCCGGTGCATTTCCATGCTGCGGATGGCAGCGGTTACGCTTTCCTGGCTGACAAGGTCATCGAGCTGGATGCCATCAACCCGCAGATTGCCGCCCGCCTGCTCACGCCGCTCACGCGCTGGCGCAAGCAACCGCCGGCGCAGCAGCTGCAGATGAAGGAGCAACTGCAGCGTATCCTGCTGTGCGGCAAGCTGTCGCCGGATGTGTTCGAGGTGGTCTGCAAATCCGTTGCTTAGGCGCGGCTATCGTTGTGCGCGGTGTTGCCGCCAGCCGGCCAGCAGCAGCAACACACAGCACAGCAGCACCGGGGCGTCACCGAAGCGCTGGTAGGGTGTCTTGCCCTGGTAAGCCTGCACGGTACCTTGCAGCACAAAGCGCTCGAATTGCGGTGAGCGGCTCACCAACCCGCCTTTGTGGTCAATGAACGCCGAGATGCCATTGCTGGTCGCACGCAGCATCTCGCGGCCGTTTTCCCGCGCGCGCATCTGCGCCATCTGCAGGTGCTGGTGCGGGCCGATGGAGTTGCCGAACCAGGTGTCATTGCTCACGGTGAGTAGCGCATCCGCATCGCCGACCTGTTCTGCCACCAGCGCCGGGTAGGCCACTTCATAGCAGATGCTGGAGGCGAGCTGCAGCGTGCCGGTCTCGATATTGGCCTGGCCGGACAGGCCGATACGGAACTCCGAAATCGGCATGTGGAAGAAATCGAGCAGCCCTTCCAGCCATTGCTGTAACGGCACATATTCGCCGAAAGGCACCAGACGCTGCTTGTGGTAGAAGCCGTTGGCCGTGCCGAGGCCGAGCAGGCTGTTGTGGTAGCTGTAGCTGCCATCTTCCAGCACCTGCCGTGACGGCACGCCGGTCACCAGGGCACTGCTGCTGGCGGTGGCACGTTCGTCCATCGCCGCAAAGAACGGGTGATCCGGCGTGTAGAGCTCGGGGATAGCCGCTTCCGGCCACACCACCAGCTGGCCGGGTTGCCACAGCGGTTCACTCAGGTCCTCGAACAGCTGGCGGATCGCGGCGCGCTGCTCCGGTTTCCATTTCTGCAGTTGTGGCACATTGCCTTGCACCAGCGCGGCGGCTTGCACCCTGCCGGGCACCGGCTGCGTCCATTCGATGCGGTCAAGCAGGGCGCCACCGCCGGCCAGTACGGCTAGCAGCAGTGGCGGCAGCCATGGCCGTTGGCGCGTGGCGATCCAGCAGGCGACGCTGGCCGCCAGCAGTGCGAGCCACAGGCTGAGGCCGTACACGCCGCCGAGCGGCGCCCAGCCCCCCGCCAGCGTCTCCGTCTGGCTGTAGCCGAGAAAGAGCCAGGGGAAGCCGGTGAGCACCCAACTGCGGTACCACTCGGCCAGCACCCAGGCGGCCGGGAAGCCGAGCAGGGTGCCCAGTGGCCTGTCCTGCAGCCAGCGGTGCCACAGCAGCAGCGGGATGCCGAATAGCAGCGTGATGCCGGTGACGAACAACAGTGTGATGAGGCCGGCGACCGGCACCGGCAGGTAGCCGTAGTCATGGATACTGACGTAGACCCAAGACACGCCCGTGCCGTAACTGCCCAGGCCGAACAGCAGGCTGCGCAGGTAGCGCTGCCGCAGTGGCAACCCGCGGGTCAGCAGCAGGTAGGCCACCAGCGGCAGTGGCGCGAACCACCATAGCTTGAACGGCGCCAGTGCCAGTGGCAGCAGTGCGCCGGCCAGCAGCGCGGCAATATCGCCAGCAACAGTATTTTTCACGGCCGGCTCAGCTGGCTTCTTCGCCATTACCGGCCGCTGGCGGCAGTGTCACCCGCAGCATGTGGATCTGCCGCTTGTCGGCATTGACGACTCGGAAACTGAACTGGTTGATCGTGGCGGTCTCGCCGCGGCGCGGCAGGTGGCCGAAGGTGTGCATCAGGATGCCGCCGATGGTGTCGAAATCGGTGTGCGGGATATTGGCACCAAACGCATCATTGAAATCCTCGATCGGCGTCAGGGCCTTCACGAGATAGTCGCTGCCGGCCAGCGGGCGGATGAAACGTTCGTCTTCCTCGATATCGGTCTCGTCCTCGATGTCGCCGACGATTTCCTCCAGCACGTCCTCGATGGTGACCAGCCCGGCGACATTGCCGTACTCGTCGACAACGATCGCCATGTGGTAGCGGTTCAGGCGGAACTCGCGCAGCAGTTCGTTGATGCGCTTGGTCTCCGGGATGACGTTGGCCGCGTGCAGGTGTTCCTCGATCTGGAAGCCCTCGGTGCCTTTCAGGATCAGTGGCAGCAGTTTCTTGGCCAGCAGGATGCCCAGTACCTGGTCGGGTGTCTCGCCCAGCACCGGGAAGCGCGAGTGTTCGGACTCGATGATGACCGGCAGCCAGGTCTCGATGCTGTCGCTCGCCTTCAGGGTCACCATCTGCCGGCGCGGCACCATGATGTCGCCGACCTGCTTGTCGCGCACTTTCAGCGCGTTTTCCATGATCGAGAAAGCCTCGTCATCCAGCAGTTGCTGCTTGTGCGCATCGTCGAGGATTTCCAGCAGGTCATTGCTGTCGCGCAAGGACATGCCAATCGCTTTCATGAAGCGATCCAGCCAGGATTTCTCCGGCGGACTGCCGGGGATCTCGTCGTTCATAATGTCAGTGTTCCTCACTGTTTTCGCAATAGGGGTTGGCAAAGCCGAGCGACTGCAGGATGGTGATTTCGCGCGCTTCCATCACTTCGGCTTCGTCATCGTCGGTATGGTCAAAGCCGAGCAGGTGCAGCGTGCCGTGCACCACCATGTGTGCCCAGTGGGCGGCCAGTGGCTTGTGTTGTTCGGCAGCTTCGCGCGCAACGACAGCGGCGCAGATGGCCAGGTCGCCCAGCAGTGGCGGGTTGCAGTCTTCCGGCAGCTCGCTGGGGAAGGATAGTACATTCGTCGCGTAATCCTTGTGACGGTAATGGTTGTTCATTTCACGGCTTTCTGCTTCGTCGACGATGCGTATCGACAGCTCGGCGCGTTCGCGCAGGCCATCGAGCGCGGCCGCTGCCCAGCGGGTGACATCCGCAGCAGCCGGCACGCCCGGCGCGTCACAGGCATTGTCGATATCGACGTGGATGGCCATCAGACGGCGCCGTCCTCGTGGCGGTCATAGGCATCGACGATGCGCTGCACGAGCGGGTGGCGCACCACGTCGCGTGAGGTGAAACGGGTGAAGCTGATGCCTTCCACATCGCGCAGGATTTCCAGTGCGTGCAGCAGGCCGGAGCGGGTGCCGCGCGGCAGGTCGATCTGCGTGGCATCGCCGGTGATCACCGCGGTGGAACCGAAGCCGATGCGCGTGAGGAACATCTTCATCTGCGAGGCCGTGGTGTTCTGGCTCTCGTCGAGGATGATGAAGGCGTTGTTGAGGGTGCGGCCGCGCATGTAGGCCAACGGGGCGACTTCGATGACCTGTCGTTCCAGCAACTTGCCGACCGTTTCGAAGCCGAGCATTTCATACAGCGCGTCATACAGCGGGCGCAGGTAGGGGTCGATCTTCTGGGCGAGGTCGCCGGGCAGGAAGCCCAGTTTCTCGCCCGCCTCGACCGCGGGACGCACCAGCAACAGGCGCTCGACCTTGTCGGCTTGCAGGGCTTCCACAGCGCACGCGACAGCGAGGTAGGTCTTGCCGGTGCCGGCCGGGCCGATACCGAAATTGATGTCATGCCGCCGGATGGCATTCACATAATCCACCTGCGTGGCGCCCCGCGGCTTGATTGCGCCCTTTTTCGTGCGGATCACGGCGGCTTCGCGCGCGGCAGTCTGGCGTTCGTCGCCGGCTATGGCATCGACGTTGGCGTGCTGCAGCATCAGGTGGATTGCTTCCGGCGTCAGCTCCTGCTTGCCGGCCGTTTCATCGTACAGCTGTTGCAATACGGCGGCAGCGGCATTGGCAGCATTGCCGTTGATGGCGAACACGTTGCCGCGCGGGTTGATCTGCACATCCAGGCGCTGCTCGATCTGCTTCAGGTGTTCGTTCAGCTGGCCGCACAGGCTGGCTAGGCGACGGGTGTCGGCAGGTTCCAGGGTCAGGGTGCGGCTGGTTGCCGGGCTGGCGGGCGTACCTGGCAGGGCAGGAGGAGGTTCGGCGTTGGCAGGTTCAGTGGGCAGTTTGCGGTTTTTCAATGGGTACCTGAAGCGCGATGGCGCAGTCATTCACAACTTAAGGATATACGAAAACCGCCGGTTTACGGAAAATCACGACAGGAGTGGCGGCTAGCCTGGCATTTCCCTGTAGCACCCTTCTGTTGCAACCGGCGGTTGCTGCTTCAGCGGCAGCGGGTAGACCTTGCAGCGGGTCAGTTGCTGTTCGGTGAGTGCGAGCTGCAGGGTGAACGTGCTGCCGCGGTTTTCCTCGCTGCGTACGCTGAGTTCACCGCCCATGACCCGGGCGAGTTCGCGACTGATGCTGAGTCCCAGCCCGGTGCCACCATAGCGCGGCCCGTCGGCATGGACCTGCACAAACGGCTCGAACAGCTGGCGTTGGGCGGCTCGCGGGATGCCGATGCCGGAATCGATCACGTGCATGGCCACGCCGATCGCGCCGTCGCGCTGCCAGGTTTTTTCCACTTGCAGCTTGACGATGCCGCTGTCCGTGAAGCGGATGGCGTTGCCGAGCAGGTTCAGCAGGATCTGGCGAATGCGCTGGGTGTCGCCATGCAGGACACGCGGCAACGCTGCATCAATGTCGAGGAAGAGCAACAGGCCTTTCTCGTTGGCCTGGTTTTCCACCATCGCTATGATTTTCTGCAGGAAGCTGGCGACGGCGAAATCCCCAGGCGAGCTGGCGGACGGTGCCACTTGCAGGCGGGTATGTGCCAGCGTTTCCTCGAGTAGCGAGAGCAGCTCCTGGCCGGAGTGGTCGAGCGTATCCACCAGTTCGCGCTGTTGTTCATTGAGCGGTGTCTTGCCCAGCGCGCGCGTGACTGCGACGACACCGGCGAGTGGGTTGCGTATCTCGTGGCTCAGCACCGCCATTGCCGCCGACTTGCTGGCCAGCAGCTGTTCAGCGCGGGTGCGCGTGCGGTGCAGGCGTTGCACCAGGTTGGCATTCACGGCTGCCGACACGAGCAGCAGCGACAGTAGCAAGGTGAACAGGAACCAGATCGGCGGGAATTTGCTGTCCATAGCAACCGGGGTGGGGTAGTGGAACGTTAGAGCTTGCCTGCGTGTTGCTTGAGGAAATCTGCCACGCCAGCTGTGTTGGGCTGCATGCCGGCATCGCCTTTCTGCCAGCCGGCGGGGCATACCTCGCCATGTTCAGCGTGGAATTGCAGTGCATCGACCAGGCGCAGCAGTTCGTCGATGTTGCGGCCGAGTGGCAGGTCATTGACGACCTGGCTGCGCACCACGCCGCGCGGGTCGATGAGGAAAGCACCGCGCAAGGCCACGCCGCCATCGGTTTGTACGTCGTAGTCGCGGGCAATCTCGCGGGTGAGGTCAGCCGCCAGCGTGTACTGCACCGGGCCGATACCGCCGTCTGCCACCGGCGTATTGCGCCATGCGTTGTGCGTGTAGTGAGAGTCAACCGACACGGCCACCACTTCCACACCGCGGGCGCGGAAATCAGCCATGCGGTGGTCGAGGGCTATCAGCTCCGACGGGCAGACAAAGGTGAAATCGAGCGGGTAGAAGAACAGCAGCGCATAGCGGTCGCGGATCGCGGCGGCAAAATGGAAACGGTCGACAATCTCGCCGCTGCCGAGCACGGCGGGGCAGATGAAATCCGGTGCCGGTTTGCCGACCAGTACTGCCATGTGGCGTTCTCCCTGTCTCCCGACTCAGCCCGCGGCCGCTTCCTTCAACAGCGGTTGCAGTTCGCCCTTGGCGTGCATGTCAGTGACGATGTCGCAGCCGCCGATCAGCTCACCTTTGACCCACAGCTGCGGGAAGGTCGGCCAGTTGCCATAGCGCGGCAGGTTGGCGCGGATTTCAGGATTGGACAGCACATCGACATAGGCAAAGCGCTCACCACACTGCATCAGCGCCTCGACCGTGCGGGCCGAGAAGCCGCACTGTGGTGCGTTCGGGCTGCCTTTCATGTACAGGATGATCGGGTTGCCTTCGATCTGCTGCTGGATTTGTTCCATGATGTCCACGGTAAGACCTCGCATTGGGACGATGGGCGGAAAGTGCCGGCATTCTAGCCGGCCGCTACCCAAAATTCGACCGTTCTACTTTCAGGGGTAATGCTCAACTGTCCAGCAGGCCGACGTCGGCGCACAGCACCCGCAGGCCCTCTGTGGTGCTGATGGCTATCGACAGCGTCACGCACAGTGAGCCGCCGGTGATGGACAGGTACGGCTTGCTGACCTGGATGCGTCCCGGTTCACGGATTGCGCGCTGGTAGTAATGCCGGCGCCCCCAGATGGCATTGGAGGGGTCACCGAGCGGTTCGAAACGCGGGTCCTGGTTCTCGTCCAGCGGTGGCAGCAGGTTGTTGTTCACCTGGCGGCCTTCGGCATCTAGCAGGTAGCAGCGCAAGACGGACGGCAGGGCCAGCAACGCGGCGGCTGCCGGCTGCGGGTCCTCGCCAGCGCGGATACGGATGCTCGCTTCGAAGAACAGCCCGGTGTAGGGCGCCAGCCGGATGCGGCTGGCCTCGGTTTCCAGCCGGTCCCGGTCCTGCAGGTCGGCAAACAGCCGGGCAATGGCCGGGTGCTGGCGCGCTGCCGGCAGTTGCAACGCCGGGCGGGCGAAAAAATAGCCTTGCACGAAATCGACATCAGCTCCCAGCGCGAGCATTGCTTGTGCCTCGGTCTCGATACCTTCGAGCAGGGCAAAACTGCCGGCCTGGTGAATGAGGCTGACGAGGCCGGGCAGCACGCGGCGCGCGTGCGGGTTGGCGATGGCCTGCTCGACGACTGACTTGTCGAGCTTGACGATATGCGGCGCCAGGCGCCAGATGCGGTCAAAGTTCGAATGGCCGGTGCCGAAGTCGTCGATCGCAATCAGGCAGCCCATGTCGCGGTAATAGGTGAGTGCCTCCGCCAGCTGGTTTTCGTCGCCGATCTGGCCCTCAAGGATCTCGATCACCACCCGCTGTGGCGCGATGCCGTGGCGTTCCAGCAACTGGCGGAAAAACGGGCCGTAGTGCTTGCCGTGCACGGTGACCAGCGGATTGAGGTTGAGGAACAACCAGGTGGCGCCATTGGGCTGCCGGGCAAAATTCTGCAGGTGCAGCGTGCGGCACAGGCGATCGAGGAACACGGTCTCCTCGAGGCTGCTGGCGCGCCCGAACAGGTCTAGCGGCGGCAGCGGCCTGCCGTCGGCGAGGTAGGGCCGTACCAGTGCCTCGAAACCGACAATGCGCTGGTGGGCGAGGCTGTAGATCGGCTGGAAATGGCTGTGCAAGCTGATGTCATGGCAGTGGCCACGAAGGTGGCTGCCGTCGGAGCTGATGAAAGGGTCAATCTGGTCGAGGGTCAGGGGGATGGTCGGGGCTGCCGGGGTCTGTTGCATCACGCGTCTACTTCAAATGGCCTGATGGGTGAAAGTGTCCGGCAATTTACGTGCCAGCTCTGGCAGCCTGGCACACCGTCATGACAGTCTGGTGATGCACTGTTATCGCGCAGGTGAGCGGTATGACGCCTCGTGAAGGTGCCAGCGCTCAGGGAACCATGTCGACTTGTAGCCGGCGTCCGTTGCGGCGGCCGTGGTCGTCGACCACCGTGATGCTGTAACGGCCACTGGTCGCCGGGCGCCACGCCAGGGTCTCTTGTGGCCTGCTGCTGCCGATGAAATTCGCGTCGGCAAACCAGAACAGCTGCTGTACATCGGCGGCGACCCGCGCTACCAGAGGAACGGTCTCATCCGGCCTGCCCAGCCGCAGTGTGTAGGTGACGCCGGCCAGAGGCTGGTGGATGACCGGATCATCGCGATCGTCGCCTTGTGTTGTTGATGGGCAATCACTGGCTGGCGGCTCACGGCGTGGTATGCCGGCGAGGGCGAACTGGCGGAAGATTTCCGACGACCAGAATTCGTACACCTCGCTGCGCGTGGTGGCGGCATCGTACGGCGGGCAAGCGGCGCGGCCGGTGCGCGTGTCGATCACCACCGGGCGGTGCAAGCTGGACACTCGTATGGGTGACTTGCCCGGTATGAACCACGTCTCGGCTGTTTTCGGGCACCAGCGGTTAGGCAGCTCGCCGGATGCCTCGCACACCGCCACGCGCTTGAGGCCGCGTGGAGGCGTGTTGGCGCGGTCGCTGTCTTGCGGCAGGGCCAGCGGCAGGGCATCGGCGATGCGGAAAAACAGCGGCGCGGCCGTATCGAGGCCGATAAATGACGGGTTGCTGCTGCCGTCGAAATGGCCCACCCACACGGCCAGCGCGTAATGGCCCACCAGGCCGGCAGTCCAGGCGTCGCGGAAGCCCCAGGACGTGCCGGTTTTCCAGGCGGTTTTCCAGCGGCGCTGCGTGGCGCTGGCCGGGCCGTGGTCGACCGGTCGCGGGTTGCGCGCCAGCATGTCGATGACGAGGAAGGCCGCTTCCGGCGACAGCAGTGCCGGGCCATTGGGCAGCGGTGTGTCCAGCGTATAGCGCAAGGCTTGCAGTTCGCCCCGGTTGGCCAACAGGCTGTACAGCGTAACCAGTTCCTCCATGCTCACTTCGCCGCCGCCGAGCGCCAGTGCCATGCCATAGTGGTCTTCCGCCAGCAGGTGCGATACACCGGCGTGTTTGAGGAAACCGTGCAGCGACGGATTGTGTACTTGCATGGCCAGCGTCACGGCCGGGATGTTGCGGCTGCGCACCAGTGCATCCTGTGCCGCCACCGGACCGATGAAGGCGCCGTCGAAATTTTCCGGCTGGAATGGGCCGAATGCCGTGGGCGCATCTTTCAGCATGCTCAGCGGATGGATCAGGCCCTGGTCGATCGCCAGCCCGTAAAGAAACGGTTTCAGCGTCGAACCGGGTGAGCGTTTTGCGCGCACGCCATTCACCTGCCCGGCAATACTCGCGTCGAAATAATCGGCCGAGCCAACCATGGCCTTGACGCGCATGTCACGCGTGTTGACCAGCAGTGCCGTCGCATTGCGGATATTGCGTTGCCGTTGCTCGCGCACGTAGGCCTGCAGGATGTTTTCCAGCAGCGACTGCAGTGGCAGGTCCAGTGTGCTGCGGATCACCGCGCCTTGCGGCTGGTCGGCGAGCAGCTGTTCGACCAGATGCGGCGCGCGGAACGGCAGTGCGCGGCGCGGGCGGGCATGCACCGGCAAGTCGAGCAGTGCCGCAGCTGCAGCATCCATCGTGTGCGTCTGGCGCCAGCGCCCGGCCAGTTCGTGGCGGGCTGCCTGCAGCAACGGGCCGAAAGCACTGCGCCGCACCGGGTCTTGCGGCAACACGGCCAGCGCCAGGCTTTCCACCAGGCTCAGCGCGCGCGGCGCCTTGTCAAAGTAGACCAGGCTGCCGGCACCGATGCCCTCGATGTTGCCGCCCATCGGGATGACGTTGAGGTAGGCCTCGAGGATGTCGCGTTTGCTGTAACGCAGTTCCAGCCACAGGGCCAGTGCGATCTGCTGCAACTTGCCGCCGACTGAGCGCGTATCGAGCCCGTACCAGCGCCGCGCCAGTTGCATCGTGATGGTCGAGGCGCCGCGGCGGTCAGTGCCCAGCACGGTGTCGCATGTGGCGCGCAGCAGCGCGACCGGGTTCACGCCGGGATGCCAGTAAAAATAGCGGTCTTCCTTCAGCAGGATGGCTTCGGCCACCACCGGTGCGACGTCATCCAGTGCAGTCCACAGGCGGTACTGTTCGTCGCTGGCGAGCGTGAGCCGCAACAGGCTGCCATCAGCGGCCAGCACCTGGCGAGATGACGGCAAGCTGTCGGCGAAACCGGGTTGCGGCCAGCAGCGGAATCCCACCAGCAAGGCGGCCAGGGCTGCCGTCGCCAGCAGGCAGCGGACAGCAGTTTGCCGCCAACGGCTCAAGGTCGCAGGATCTCCAGCTGGGTGGCCGTGCCACGGGCCTGCAGCACCGGATCGTACAGTGCTTCGGCATACGGCGGCGGTGCCTGGTAGCGGCCGGCATTGACGGCCCGCACGCGGAACGTGAAGGTCTGTACATCGCGCGTCGCTGTGCCGTACAGCACGAGGCGGTCATCGCGCACATCGACATATTCCGGCTGCCAGCTGCTGCGGCTGTAATCACCGGCCGGCGATTGCCAGCCCTGCGGCTGTTCGTCGGCTGCGGCTTCCTCCTGGTATTCCTCTTCCCCGCTGCCAGCCTCTTCTGCATTGCCTGTGGCGGGATCAGCTTCTGCCGCACGTTGCACCACGGGTTCGGTGCCGCCCGGCAAGAGTGCGACGAGGGCGATCTGCTCCACGCTGTCGCGTTCCACTGCGCGCAGCCGCAGCTGTACGAGGAATTCCTCGCCGGTTTTCACCTGTGCGGGCGCCGCCAGCGGCTTGCCTTCGAGGTCCTGGTATTCGCTGCTGACTTCCAGCCCTTGCACCAGCGTGCTCGCTGGCACGTTACGGTCAAAGCCCGCTTCGCTGAGCAGGTAGTAGGCGTGCGCGCCGCTGGCTTTTTGCAGTGTGACGGCTGTCGTGCCCTGCGGTACCGCCGCGCGCGGCGGCTTGTCGAGCATCGCCAGCAGCAGGTTCTGCTGGTCTTTCATCCTCGCGCGCACTTCAATGTCGCCGTTGCTGGCGACCTGTGCGTCATACAGGTCCATCGCGCGGATCAGGTTGGCGGCTGACAACGAGTGGTATTCGTTGCGCGAGATCCTCTCGCCGAACTTGTCGAGCAAGCTGGCCGGCACGGATTTCGTTTCCGCAGGGAAATGGCGCGCGATCAGCGCCAGCAAGGTGGTGTCATGCACCAGTGCATCGTAATAGACACTGTACTGGCCGCGCTCCTGGCCGAGCTCACGCCACGGCACGCCGGCCAGCAACTGGCGGGCGGTGTCATCCTGTTTCAGCAACCGGTAACTGGCGGCGAGATAGGCGGCCGTGATGTCGGATTTCCAGGCCTTGCCGTGGTAGCTGTCCAGCTGGCTGGTGATATCGGCCAGTGCACGCGTGGTGACCTGGCCGTTGCGTGTCAGCAGGTAGGTGGCATAGGCGCGATCGCGCAAACCGGCCAGGCCTTCCGCCGGCTGGTTGGCGACCCGGGTGAGGTAACCGGTGGCACGTTCCAGCAGCGGTCGCGGCACCGGATAGCCGCGCTCGCGCGCCTCAAGCAGGAAATCGGTCGCGTAATTGGTGACCGTTGGCGAGACGACGGGATTCGCCGCCCACAAACCGAAAGCGCCTTCGCTGTTCTGGCGCTGGGCGAGTGTGCTGATTGTGCTGCTGATCGTGTCCGACTGGCCCGCCTCAAGGCGGTCGCGCGGGATGAACACCAGTGCCGGCAGTGCCTTCGACACGATCTGTTCGGTGCAGCCATACACGTAATGGTCGAGGTAGTTTTCCAGTCCGCGCATCCACACCAGTGGCGAGAAGCCGGCACCGAATTCCACTTGGCGATACGGGTCGAACAGGTCGCGCGTGATGGCGATATCAGTCGATGATGCCTCGCTGCGCCCGACCGACAGCTGCGTGCGGTACGGCACGGCCGGTCGCACGGAAGTGGTCTCGTGTAACTTCGCCTGTTGGCCTGCAGTGCTGGCGGTGAACCACAAGTCGGCCGAGCCGAGCGCTTCCGTGCCTTGCAGGCGGAATTGCGCGACGGCTTCCTGTTGCGGGGCAATGGCCAGTGTCACGTTGTCGCTGCTGCCGGCGGCCAGCTTCAGCCCGGCACTGGTTTTCAGTGTCAGCGTGACCTGTGCAGTATCCGGCAGGTTGTTGAACACGCCGGTCGTCACCACCACTTCATCGTGTGGCGCGATAAAAGCCGGGATGTTCGGTGTCAGCACCAGTGGGCCGCGCACTTCGCTGGCGCCGGTGTAGACGCCGACTTTATCGGGCGTGACCGCCACCGCGAGGATGCGCAATTTGCCGTTGAAACTGTCCGGCGTCGGGTAACTGAAGGTCTGGCCGCCGGCAGGGACATCGACAATGCCGGACCAGTACACAGCCGGTGCCTGCCGTTTGCGCTTGAACGGGTTGACCTGCCGTTCCAGTGCCGCCTCATTGTCGCCGCCGGGTGCGGCCGCGCGCATCAGTTGCGAGAACTCGGGCAGGATCAGGTCGAGGATCTGCACAGTGTCGACTTCCAGCGCCCGTTTCTGGAAGAAAAAGCCCAGCGGATCCG
>CALMIC010000240.1 GCA_937864065.1 uncultured Cellvibrionales bacterium
AGCAGCAGCTGGTCGTAGTAGGGCTGCTGCTGCAGCGCCGCGATCTCACCGTCCAGCGTGCGGTGCTCGTCGCGCAGGCGCTGCAGGGTGACGGTGAGCTCTTCTTCCATAACGCGCGGACGCCTCAGACAGGATCGGTGTGGATCAGCACATCGGCATTGGGAAAGTGCTGGCGGATGGCCTGCTCCACTTCCTCGGTGACCGCATGGGCCTGCAGCAGGGGCATGTGCTTGTCCAGCTCGACATGCAGCTGCACGAACATGATGTGCCCTGACTGGCGGGTGCGCAACTGGTGGTGACCCTTCACATCCGGGTTTTCCTCCACGATACGCTCGATGACCTGCCACACCTCCGGCCCCAACTCCTCGTCCAGCAGCAGTTTCAGCGCCTTCGCGCCAATTTCCCAGGCGCTGCGGACAATGAACGCAGCGATCATCAGGCCGAGCCCGGCGTCGACATGCTGGTAGCCCCACTGCGCCAGCAGCAAGGCCGCGATGACGCTGGCATTGGCCAGGATGTCACTGACGTAATGCAGCGAATCAGCTTCAACCGCCGTGGATTTCGTGCGCTGCACGACATATTTCTGCAACAGCACCAGCGCCCCGGTGAGCACCAGTGACACCGTCATGACGGCGAGGCCGAGGCCGGTGTGCTGGATGGGGTGCGGGTTGAGTATCTTGTCGATCGCATGCAGGAACAGGAAACCGGCCGAGCCGGCGATGAACGCCGCCTGCACCAGGCCGGCAACCGCTTCTGCCTTGCCGTGACCGAAACGGTGCTCCTCGTCGGCCGGTTCCATCGCATAGCGGATGGCAAAGAAATTGATGACGGACACGAGGCTGTCCATCGTCGAATCGACCAGTGAGGCCAACAAGCTCACCGAGCCGCTGGCCAGCCAGGCCGCCAGCTTGAGCCCGATCAGCAACAAGGCAACAGCGACCGACGCACCACTGGCCAGCCGCATCAGCCGCTGGTGCTGCTCGCTGACGGTGATTGCCGTGCCGTGACTTTGCATTGCCTGTGCCTGCGCCTGTTGCCCCGGCAAAGAATAAACCAATTTCATGACAGGGTTTTGCAGGCAAGGCTTGCAAAGGCGGGGCGAGGGCTCCATCCTCGCTTTTTTTTGACCCGCAGCAACGACAATGACCATGAGTGCATCCAGAACCGTCCTCGTCACCGGCGCCTTCGGCAACCTCGGCCAGATGGTGCTCGCCGAACTGAAACAACGCGGCTATGCCGTGCTGGCCATGGATCTCGACAATCCCGCCAACCGCAAGACGTCCGAACAGCTCAAGCCGCTGTATGACGAGCTGGCCTGGGGCGACCTGCGCACCATCGACTTCAAGCCGCTGCTGCAGGGCTGTATCGCGGTGATCCACCTCGCCGCCGTACTGCCACCGGTGACCGACAATGCGCCGGAACTGGCGCACGACATCAACGTAAAGGCCACGCTGCGCCTGATCGCCGACATCGGCAGCCGCGTCAACAAACCCCTGCTGGTCTACCCGTCCTCCGTCACCGTGTTCGGCTTCCCCGAGCCGGCCACCCGGCTGATGCACCCGGACGACCCGGTGGCGCCGAGCGACAACTACACGCGCCACAAGGTCGAGGTGGAGCAGGCGCTGGCGGCGAGCCAGATCCCCTGGATCGTGCTGCGCGTCGGCGTGTCGGTGGATTCGCGCACGCTGGGCGCCGACCTGTCGATGATGCGCAAGCTGTTCGCCGTTAACCCGGACAACCCGCTGCACTACGTACACCCGCGCGACGTGGCCACGGCAATGGCCAATGCCATCAACAACCCGCGCGCGCAAAACCGCATCCTGCTGCTCGGCGGCGGTGACGACTGCCGCATCACCCAGCACCAGTTCATCAGCGCCGCCATCAACGCACTCGGTGTGCAGCTACCGCGCGACATGCTCGGCAGCGACCGCTA
>CALMIC010000241.1 GCA_937864065.1 uncultured Cellvibrionales bacterium
CGCTGACCCACATCATCTACCGTCTCGCGGTGCATCCGGAATGGCAGGAAAAACTGCGTGAGGAGTGCAAGGCGCTTGGCAAGGAACAGCTGGATTACGAAGACATCGACAAGATGACGCAGATGGACAATGTGTTCCATGAAGTGTTGCGCCTGCATCCGTCCGTGCAGCTGATGACGCGCCGTACCGTGCGTGCGTGCGAGATCGGTGGTTACCGCGTGCCGGCCAACACGATGCTCTTCATCCCGACCTTCTTCAACCACAAGCTGGAGAAGTACTGGTCGCATCCGGAGAAGTTCGACCCGGATCGCTTCAGCGCCGAGCGCGCCGAGCACAAGGGCCACGCTTTCCTGTATGTGCCTTTCGGCGGCGGCCCGCACAAGTGTATCGGCATGCACTTTGCCAATATGCAGGCGAAGCTGTTCCTGCACCAGTTCCTGCTCAAGTACCGTTTCCGCACGCCGGAAAACTACTATCCGAAAATGGTCTATGTGCCACTGCCGAAACCGGCCGACGACCTGCCGCTGTTCCTGGAACGGATCTGACCGGCAGCCAGCAAGGAACTAGCAAAAAAAGAGCCGCATACAGCGGCCCTTTTTTTACGTGGCAGGGTCAGCGATAGAGCTGATCCAGTTGCTGCGGCGCTGTGGCGTTGCTGGCTGCCAGCGCAGTGGCCAGTGAAGCCAGGCGTTGCGGTAGCTGTGACAGGACAGCGCTGTCGGGTGCCGGGCCATTGCCGTACAGGTGTTTCGCCAGGCTGTTGAGCAGCGGCGCCACGGAAGGATCGGCCAGCGCAGCGGCATGGGACGGGTGTTGCCGGCCCCAGGCCAGCAGGTTGCGGTGCAAGGTGGCGAGGTCGGCGCCTGCAGCAGGCGGCGTGCCCATTCGCGGCTCATCGGCCTGTAGGTTTTTTTGCTGCCCCGCGTTTGCCCTGGCTGTCTGGCGCTGCAAGCGCAGTATCCAGAATCCGCACGCTGCCAGCAGCAAGGCCAGCACGGCTGTGCTCACTTGCCACCAGACCAGCGCCTGCGGGCTGGCTGTGGTCGGCAAGGGTTGCTTACTTGTCGGCCCATCCTGGCTCGCCGGTGGCGCAGGGGCCGCTGCCGCACTGCTGCCGGCGGCGGGCAATACGGTCAATGTCTTTGCTGACAGCACGGCTTCGCGCCATTCATTGTTGTGCGTGTCATACCACGGCACCCGCACCTCGGGCAGCAGCAGTTCGCCACTGGCAGTGGCGATCACGGCGGCGCGCTGCTGGCGACGGCCGATGACGCCGTCATCGCCCGGCTCATTGTGCAGGGCAGGGGATTCCGGGTACTGGCGCGTGCCGGGTGTTGCCAGGTCGATGGCGGGTAATTGTTCGGCACTGAGTCCTTCGGCGCGCAGTGTCACCACACGTGTGAAGGCGGTACCGGCCGTGACGCGGCCGCTGCTGTCAGTGCCGGTGATTTCCTGTGAGATGTCCAGCCGCGCCGCGGGCAGCCAGCTGGCAGCGCTGTTGCTGGCAGGTACGGCGGGTAATACATCCAATTGCAGGGCATTGGTGCGAAGGCGTACCTGGTCCTGGGCGGGATGGATGATGCCGCGGCTGGAGCGGCGCATGCTGTTGACCACCACCTGGAACTGCTGTGGCGGGATTGTCACGCTGCCACTCTGTTGCGGGAACAGGGCATAACGCTGTTCGATGACGCGCTCCAGCGCACCATCGGCCGCTGAACGCTGGTAGCTGCGGCTGCCAAGGTCCTGCACCAGTACATTGTCGATTTTCGGCGGCAGGAATTGCGGGTCGCTGATATTGCTCACGCGCGACACCAGCCGCCAGCTGATCACGGCCTGTTGTTGCACATACACCTGTTGCCGGTCGATAGCGGTTTCGGTGAACAGGTCCTGCCCGGCACGCGTGCCCGGGTCCATGCCTTTGCTGACCTCGATGGTGATCGCTTCACTGAAATCACCGCGGATGCTGAAGCTGGGGATCAGCAGGGTGCCGGGCTTGCGCGGCATCAGCTCGAATTGCCAGGTCGTGCTGCGCGATGCCTTGCCGTTGATGATCTGGATGCTGGCCGAGCGGTTGCGCCCCAGTATCGTGAAGTGTTGTTCCAGCGCCTGCGTATCCGGTTCCTCGTCGTCCGGGTCGTCGTCGTACTGCACAGTCAGGTTCAGCGTCTCGTTCTGCTTCAGTTCTGTGCGATCGGCGCTTGCTGACAGCGTGCCGGCGTGGGCGCTGCTGATAGCCAGCAGGGTAAACAGGATCAGGGTGCAGATTGTCTTCACCAGCGCTGCTCCTCTTGCTCTTGCTGACCGGCGCGCCGCTGGCGCAGCATCTCCTGCCGGTTCTGTTGGTAGTAGTACTCGAACTTGTTTTTCAGCAAGCCACCGGGATCGTCCGGCACCTTGCGCAACCATTGTTCGGTGGCCTGCTGTTTTTCCTGTTCCGAGCGGCGCAGGCTGTCGGCCTGGGCATTACCTTGCTGTTCGCTGCCTTGCTTTGCATCCGGCTTTGCGTTGCTGCCCGGTTGGGCGGTGGCACTTTGCTCGCCATCCTGTTGCTCGCCGGCTTGCTTTTGTTCTGCGCCGGCTTGTTGCTGGTGGTCCTGCGGCTGTTCGCCGGCTGGCTGTTGCTGCGGTTGTGCGCTGTCTTGCTGCTCGCCATCCTGTTGCTCACCGGCTTGCTGTTGTTCGGTGCCTGTTTGCTGCTGTTGGCCGGACTGTTGTTCTTCACTAGACTGTTGTTCGCCAGACTGTTGCTGTTCACCAGGCTGTTGCTGTTCACCAGGCTGCTGCGAATCCTGCTGTTCGCCCTGCTTGTCCTCAGGCGCGCCTTGCTGCTGTTGTTTCTGTTGCTGTTGTTGCTTTTGCTGCTGTTTCTGTTGTTGCTCCAGCAGTTTCTTCACCAACTCGCGGTTGAAACTGGCATCGGCAAGGCCGGGTTGTTGCTGCAGCGCTGCATCATAGGCACTGATTGCGCCTTGCAGGTCGCCGGCGCGCGCCAGTGCATTGCCCCGGTTGTATTGCGCCGCTGCTGTGTCCTCGCTGGCGAAATGTTCCGCGGCCTCGCTGTGCTGGCCGTTCTGGTATTCCGCATAGGCTTTCCACTGCGGGTTGGCAAATTTGCCCGCTGCAGTGGCAGCATCGCCGGCCGCCAGCGCCCTGGCACCTTGCTGGTCCGGCGTCAGCCACCAGTCCTGCCAGTGCTGCGGCAGCTCGATGGCGCGCACCGGTTGCGGTTGTGCCAGCAACAACAGCGGCAGCAAGCAGTACAGGGCACCGCGGCGGAACAGGGCCAGCACCAGCAGCAGGCAGGGCAGGGCGAACCAGTAGCCGTTGTCCTGCCAGTGTTCGATCGTGTGGCTGGCCTGGCGTTGCTCGCCGTTGCCAAGGGCCGTCAGCCATGCTGGCGGTGCCGCCAGGGTGGCGATGTCACTGTCATCCAGTTGCAACGGGCTGTACTGGCCGCCGTTGTCACTGGCCAGCTGCCGCAGGGGTGCTTCATCGAACTGGTGGATGATCACATGGCCGCGCGCGTCGCGCAGGTGGCTGCCATCTTCCAGTTCGATCGGGGCGCCAGCAGCAGTGCCGATGCCGATCACGTGCAGCTCGACAGCTTTACCGCGCAACTGGCGCTGGATATTGTTCACAGCGGAGGGCACTACACCGTCTGTCAGCAACAGCAGGCGGCCGTGCGTGAAATGCGAGTTCTCGAGCAGCTGCAGTGCTTCGCTGACTGCATCTTCCACCTGGCTGCCAACGCTTGGCATGATGCGCGGCTCCAGGGTTGTCACCAGCGCGGCGATCGTGTTGCTGTCATCAGACAACGGCGCCACGACATGGGCGCTGCCGGCATAGGCGACCAGGCCCGTGTAGCCTTCGCGCCGGGCGCGCAGCAGGTCGAGCAACTTGTAGTGGGCTGCTTGCAACCGGCTCGGTTTGACATCGGCGGCCAGCATCGAGGGGGAGAGGTCAAGCAGTACTACAAGGGCATCGGCCTGTTTCAGTGCCGCCTGCTCGTTGCGGCTGAACGATGGCCCGGCCAGCGCCAGTACTGCCAGCAGCCAGCTGGTGATCACCAGCCACAGCGGCCAGGACCTGCGCGACTGTTGCGGTTCGCCGAGCAGTGCGTCGAGCAGTTCGCGGTCTATCACGGCAGCCCAGCCGCTGCCGCTGGCACGGCGACGCAGCAGGCGCCAGCCGAGCAGTAGCGCCGGCAACCAGGCCAGCAGCCACCAGGGGCGCAACACGTGCAATGCCGGCAGCGCTTCGATCATGCGGGAAACCTCCGTGGCAGAACGGCAGACAATGCCACGAGCAGGCTGAGCAGCAGTGCCGCACCCAGCGGCCAGTGGAACCACTCGCTGACCGGGCGCAGCACCTGCTCATCACCCAGCGCCGGCTCCAGTTGGTCCAGTATCGTGTAGATGGCCGCCAGCTCGCCGGTGCTGCGGGCCCGGAAATAGCGCCCGCCGGTCTTGTCGGCAATGGCGTTCAGGGTTTTCTCGTCGAGTTCTGCCGACGGGTTGACCAGCCGCTTCATGCCGAAAAAGGTGCGCTGTTCCATGACATCAGCACCCATACCGATCGCATAGACCTTGATGCCCATCGCAGCGGCAAGGTCAGCACCCTGCAGCGGCGACAGCGAGCCGGCCGTGTTGGCGCCATCGGTCAGCAGGATCATCACGCGGCTCTTCTGTTCGCGGTCTTGCAGGCGCTTGACGGACAGCGCCAGTGCATCGCCGATGGCCGTCTTTTCGCCGGCAAAACCCAGTTGCGCCTCATTCAGCTGTTGCACGAGCGTGGCGCGGTCGAACGTCAGCGGCGTTTGCAGGTAGGCCTGGCTGCCGAACAGCACCAGGCCGACGCGGTCGCCGCTGCGCTTGCGCACGAATTCGCTGACCACAGCCTTCATCGCGTCGATGCGCTGTACCTGTTCGCCATTGAGCTGCATGTCCGGCGTTTCCATGCTGCCCGAAATATCCACCACCAGCAGCAGGTCGCGGCCGGAGGAGGGGATGCCGACCGGTTCGCCATGCCATTGTGGCCGGCTGCAGGCCAGCACCAGCAGGATCCATGCCAGCCACAGCCACCACGGTGCGCTGTCTCCGCCTGATGGTTGGTGATGTTGTCCCCGTGCAGCCAGCAAGTCCCCGAGCTTCGGGAAGAACAGCGCCGCCTCGCGCGCGGAGCCAACCGCTGGCAACAGGCGCACCAACGCCGGCAATGGCAGTAACAGCAAGAACCATGGCCAGTGCAGGGTGAAGGATTCCGGCAGCAGGGCTTGCATCAGCAGGGCCTCACCGGTGGCAGGGTGCCGATCCATTGCCGCACCTGGCTGCGCAGTGCGGCGATAGCCTCTGCGGGGATACTGTCAGCCCGGCGGTATTGCGCTTCGGCGAGCAAGGACAATGATGCGCTGTCCAGTGACGGGCACAGTGCCTGCCATGGACTGGTCGCTGCCTGTTCGCGGCCATAGGCGCTGATGGCCACGCGGCGCACCAGCATTGCGATGCTGCCCACGTCATTCGCTTGTGCCAGCAACGCGATGGCTTCGCGCTGGTAGCGGGTGTTGCGATGGAGCTGCCAGCGCCGCCAGCCCCACATGCAGCCAGCCGCCAGCAGGGCCAGCACTACCAAGGCTAGCAGCCACCAGCCGGGCGCCGGTGGCCACCACGACACGGGTGGTGGCGCCAGCAGCGGTTTCAGTGCGGCCAGCGGGTCAGCGTTGGGCAAGGCGGGATCAGCCACGGTTGCCACCGTTGCTCAGGAAGGCGCGCAGGGCGGGAAACAGCGGGTTGTGTGTCTGCAGTGCCAACAAGGGGATACCGAGCGCCTGCAAGTTGTCGCGCAGCAGGTCCTGTGCGATGAGGTTCTGCTTCTGGTAGCGGGCGAGCAGGTGGCGGTCACTGGTATCGACCAGCGCTTGTTGCAGGCCGTTGCGCAGCCGCGCGAGGCCGACCGGGGGCAGTGTGGTTTCCAGCGGGTCGCTGACCTGCACGGCGAGGCACTGGCTGTGGCGCACGACACTATGCAACGTGCGCGCACAATCGGCGTGCCAGTCGTGGAAATCGCTGAGGAAAATCGTGCAGGAACCAGGGCGTGCCACGGCGCGCAGCTGTTGTAGCGCATCCTGCCAGCGCGGCGGGTCAAGGCTCAGGGCTTCGCCGCGCGCCAGCAGCACCTGGCGCTGGCTGATGTCGATGACCTGGCGGAACAGTTGCAGCACGGTGTGGCGGCTGCGGCGCGGCTTGATGTCGATGATGCCGTCATCGCTCAGCAGCATCGCGCCGATGCGGTCGCCGGCTTCCAGCGTGGCCCAGGCGAGCAGGGCGGCGGCATGTGCAGCGAGCACGGACTTGAAACAACGGCGCGAGCCGAAAAACATCGGGCTGCGCAAGTCGATCACCAGCAGCACGGGCCTTTCCTTTTCCTCGCGGAAAATCTTGGTGTGCGGCTTGCCGGTGCGGGCTGTGACGCGCCAGTCGATCGCGCGCACATCGTCGCCTGGCTGGTACAGGCGCACCTCGTCGAAATCGATGCCGCGCCCGCGCAGTGTTGAACGACGGCCGCCGGCCAGCTGCGAACTGTTGCGGCGGTTTTCCAGCGGGATGTGCGGTGCGGCGAGTTTCCAGCGCAGCAGGTCGGCCAGTTGCACGCTGGTGCCCCGCGGCTCCAGCCGGTCGAACGCGTGGTGGTCCTGGACAGCGGCAGCAGTCATCAGGCAACCGGCACCAGTGCGAGCAGGCGCTGGATGAGGCTGTCGACCGTGTGGCCTTCTGCCTCGGCCTCGAAACTGGGGATGATGCGGTGGCGCAGCACATCCGGTGCCAGTGCCAGCACGTCTTCCGGTGACACGAAGTCGCGCCCGGCCAGCCAGGCACGGGCGCGGGCGCAGCGGTCCAGAGCGATGGTCGCGCGTGGGCTGGCACCGTATTCGACCAGCCGTTCCAGTGCATTGTCGTAGCGGCCCGGGTGACGGGTGGCGAGCACCAGCTGCACGAGGTATTCCTCGACGCTGTCAGCCATGTGGATGTCGAGCGCTGCTTCGCGCGCGGCGAGCAGGTCTGCTTCGCTGAGTGGTGTTGGTGGTGCGCCGTGGCTGTCGCTGTGTGCCTCGCTGCGCGCCAGGCGCAGGATGGCTTTTTCAGTGTCTGCGTTCGGGTAGTCGACTTTCACATGCAAGAGGAAACGGTCGAGCTGGGCTTCCGGCAGCGGATAGGTCCCTTCCTGCTCGATCGGGTTCTGGGTGGCCATGACGAGGAACACCGCCGGCAGCTGGTAGGTCTGGTTGCCGACGCTGACCTGCCTTTCCGCCATGGCTTCCAGCAGTGCAGCCTGCACCTTGGCCGGTGCGCGGTTGATCTCGTCGGCCAGCACCAGGTTGTGGAAAATCGGGCCCGGGCGAAATTCGAACCGCGCTTCCTCGGGGCGGTAGATGTCGGTGCCGGTGATGTCGGAAGGTAGCAGGTCCGGCGTGAACTGGATGCGCTGGAACGTGCCGGACAGCACGTCCGACAACTCGCGGATCGCCTTGGTCTTGGCGAGTCCGGGTGCGCCTTCCACCAGCAGGTGGCCATCGGCGAGCAGCGCGATCAGCAGGCGCTCGACCAGCTGCGACTGGCCGAGGATGCGGGTTTCCAGCCACTGGCGGCGTTCGATGAATTGCTGTTGCAGGCTCATGCAGGGATCCTTGTGCGGCGGTGGCAGACAGACAGCCAGCGTCTGGAGTAGTTCCGGAATGGGAGTTTTTTATTCAAAACGCATCGTTTCATAAGTAATAATGAAACGGAAGCCTGCAAGGATAACCCGATGAGCCAGTTCCCCGCACTGTTCCAGCCCATCCGCATCGGCAGCATGACAGTGAAGAACCGCCTCGTCATGGCGCCGATGACGACGGATTACGGCAACGAAGACCAGACGCCGTCGGAGCGGTTGATGGCCTACCTCGAAGCACGTGCGGCTGGCGGCGTCGGCCTCATCACGATGGAAGTCTGTACAGTCGATGTCGAGCACCGTTACCTGCAGCGCTCGCTGACGCTGGGCGATGACTGTTACATCGAGTCG
>CALMIC010000242.1 GCA_937864065.1 uncultured Cellvibrionales bacterium
CGCTGAAGGACGGCGTCATCGCCGACTTCCAGGTCACCGAAAAAATGCTGCAGCACTTCATCAACAAAGTGCACGAGAACAGTTTCCTGCGCCCCAGCCCGCGCGTGCTGATCGGCGTGCCCTGCAAGGCGACCGAAGTGGAAAAACGTGCCATCCGCGAATCGGCGCTCGGCGCCGGTGCGCGCGATGTGCGCCTGATCGACGAGCCGATGGCCGCTGCGATCGGCGCCGGCCTGAATGTGGAAGAAGCGAACGGCTCGATGGTTGTAGACATTGGCGGCGGCACCACGGAAATCGCCATCATCTCGCTGAACGGCGTGGTGTATGCCGACTCGGTCCGCATCGGCGGCGACCGCTTCGACGAAGCCATCATCACCTATGTGCGCCGCAACTACGGCAGCATCATCGGCGACGCGACGGCCGAGCGCATCAAGCAGGAAGTCGGCTGTGCCTTTGGCGGCCGCGAACTGCGCGAGATCGACGTGCGCGGCCGCAACCTTGCCGAAGGGGTGCCGCGCTCATTCACGCTGAACAGCGACGAGATTCTCGAAGCACTGCAGGAACCGCTGCAGGGCATTGTGCAGGCCGTCAAAGCCGCACTGGAACAGTCACCGCCGGAACTGGCTTCCGACATCGCCGAGAACGGCATCGTACTGACCGGCGGCGGCGCGCTGCTGCGCGATATCGACAAGCTGCTGATGGAAGAAACCGGCCTGCCGGTCATCATCGCCGAAGACCCGCTCTCCTGCGTGGCCAAGGGCGGCGGCAAGGCGCTGGAGATGATGGATCGCCTGCACCTCGACCTGTTGTCTTCCTGACGCGGTACGCGACGCATGGCTGGCAAGAAAAAAACGGACGCCGACGGCAAACCCGACCTGGAACAGTCGCTGGAGCAACTGGAAGCCATTGTCGAGAGCCTCGAGCGCGGTGACCTCACGCTCGAGCAATCGCTGCAGGCCTTTGAAGCCGGCGTGAAGCTGACGCGGCAGTGCCAGGAAACCCTCGCCGCGGCGGAACAGAAAGTGCAGCTGCTGATTGAACAGAACGGCACGCTGAAAAGCATGCCATTCGACAGCGAAGCCTGAACCCCGGCAATGGGCAACGACACCTTCCGCGCATTCCTGCAGGCCTGCCAGCAGCGCGCAGCCACTGCCCTCGAACAGACCCTCCCGCCAGCAGCCGAACCGGCTGCCCGCCTCAAGCAGGCCATGCGCTACAGCGCACTGAATGGCGGCAAGCGCGTGCGCGCGACGCTGGTCTACGCCGCGAGCCAGGCTGTCAGTGGCAGCATGCCGGATACTCTCGACAAGCTCGCCGCTGCAGTGGAGCTGGTGCACGCCTACTCGCTGGTACATGACGACCTGCCGGCGATGGACGACGACGCACTGCGCCGCGGCCAGCCGACCTGCCACATCGCCTTTGGTGAAGCTGCGGCCATCCTCGCCGGTGATGCCCTGCAAACCCTGGCCTTTGAATGCCTGGCTGCTGCCGACCTGCCCGCCGAGACCCGCTGCCGGCTGGTACTGCTGCTGGCACTGGCCTCCGGCGCTGCCGGCATGGTCGCCGGCCAGGACATGGATCTCGCCGCCGAGAACCGCCACATTGCCCTGGCCGACCTGGAAAGCCTGCACCGGCACAAGACCGGCGCGCTGATCCGCGCCAGTGTCCAGCTCGGTGCCATCGCTGCCGGCGCCAGTGCACAGCAACTGGCCGCACTGGAATGCTATGCCAGCGCCATCGGCCTCGCCTTCCAGGTACAGGACGACATCCTCGACATCGAGGGCAGCACCGAGGAACTCGGCAAGCAACAGGGTGCCGACCTCGCGCTGAACAAGTCGACCTATCCCGGCCTGCTCGGGCTGGACAATGCCCGCGCACTGGCGCAATCACTGTGCGACGACGCCATCGCCGCGCTGGCGATTTTCGACAGCCACGCCGACCCGCTGCGCGAGCTGGCGCGCTACATCATCGCCCGGACATCATGAGCGGCTTCTGGCACGCAGTCCGCACACTGTTTGCCAGGCTGGACATTGAAGCCTTCACTACTCGCTGGCCGCGCGGGATGGATGACGACGCGCTAGGCCGCGAGGTAGAACAATTGCTCTCAGGCATGAGCCTGCGCGAGAAAATTGCCCAGATGAGCGGCGACGGCGGCAACCTCGTCCTGCTCAAGCTCGGGATCTACGTGCTTGGCCTCAAGCGTTTCCCGAACATGTATGCCGGCCACAACGCCAGGCTCGGTATCCCGCCACTCTCTTTTACCGACGGGCCGCGCGGTATCGTCATCGGCCACGCCAGCTGTTTCCCCGCTGCGATGACGCGCGGCGCCAGTTTCGACCCGGCACTGGAACAGGCCATCGGTGAAGCCATCGGCCGCGAGGCACGCGCCAGCGGCGCCAATTATTTTGCCGGCCTGTGCGTGAACCTGCTGCGCCACCCGGCCTGGGGTCGCGCGCAGGAAACCTACGGCGAGGACAGCTTCCATCTCGGCACCATGGGCACAGCCCTGATGCGCGGCGTGCAATCGCAGCATGTGATGGTGTGCGCGAAGCACTTTGCCGTGAACAGCATCGAGAACTCGCGTTTCTATCTCGATGTGGCGATCGACCAGCAGACGCTGCACGAAATTTACTTGCCGCATTTCAAAATGCTCGTCGATGCCGGTGTCGATTCGCTGATGAGCGCCTACAACCAGGTCAACGGCGAGTACTGCGGCCACAGCAGGGCTTTGCTGCATGACATCCTGCGGGAACAATGGCATTTTGGCGGTTTCGTTTCGTCCGACTGGCTGTGGGGTATCTACGATACCGTGAAGCCCGCCATCGCCGGCATGGATATCGAAATGCCGCGCGCCCATTGCTACGGCCGGCGACTGCGTAAGGCAGTACAGCGCGGCGACGTGCCTGTAGAACACATTGATGCCAGTGTGAGGCGCATACTGACGGCCAAATTGCGCTGGCTCACGCATCTGCCGGCAGAAAAACCCGATCGCACCGTGATTGCCTGCGATGCCCACCGCGAGCTCGCCCGCCACGTGGCCGAACAGTCGATGGTGCTGTTGCAGAACAATGGCGTGTTGCCCTGGCAGCAACAGCAGCTGCAAGGCAAGACCATCGCGGTGATCGGCGAACTCGCCGCCCTGCCCTGCCTCGGCGACCACGGCAGCAGCCGCGTCTCGCCGCCGGCGGTGGTGACGTTCCTCGCTGGCCTGCGCCAGCGCGCCGGCCATGGCATCACCGTGATGTTCAACAACGGCAGCAACCCGGCCGAAGCAGCCGGGATTGCCCGCCGCGCTGACGCCGTGCTGCTGGTCGCCGGCTACCACCCGGAGGACGAAGGTGAAAACCTCACCTCGAACCGCAAGCCGGTGGCCAATCCGGCTGTGCCGCGCGGCGGCGACCGCGCCTCGCTGCGCCTGCACGCGTCGCAGGAAGCGCTGGTCGATGCCGTGTGCCAGGCCAATTGCAACACCGTGGTCACTGTGGTTGCCGGCAGCGCCGTGATGATGGACAGATGGCAAAAAAATGCTGCTGCCATCCTGTTCGCCGGCTATCCCGGCATGGAAGGCGGCCATGCACTGGCCAACATCCTGTTCGGCGATGTGAACCCGTCCGGCAAATTGCCGTTCACGATTCCTGCCGATGAAGCGCAACTGCCGCCGTTCGACCGCTGGTCTGCACAGGCTAGCTACGGTTACTTCCACGGCTACGCACTGATTGACGAGCTGCAACAGCAACCGGCCTTCGCTTTCGGTTACGGCCTGTCATACACCGCATTCACCTGCAGTGCACCGCACACCTGCAGCACGCAATACAGCAGTGACGACACGATCAATATCACAGTGCGTTTACACAACACCGGCACACGCAGTGGCGCAGAAGTCGTCCAGTGCTACATCGGGCACAGCGCCCCGGCCAGCAGGCCGTCTGCCAGGAAACGGCTGCAAGCGTTCGCCAAAATCGAACTGGCAGCAGGCGAACACCGCGACATCACACTGCAAGTGCCGGTGCAACAGCTGGCGCGCTACGATGCTACGCGCAAGGCATGGCATGTGGAACCAGGTGAGTACTGCCTGTGGAGCGGTTGTTCCTCGCGCACAGCTGACCTGCAAGCTACCGCCATCATGGTAACGGCATGACACGCTGCCCGAAATGCCATTATTTGCGAAAGCCCGGGGATACCCATGTCCACGAAGGGATCTGTCCCGCTTGTGGCATCGCCTACCGCAAATGGCTGGAAAAACAACAGGCCGCCAACAAACAGGACATACAGGACAGTGACGGCATTGGGGAGCACGAGGATGCTGGCAGCAACCACAGCCTTGCTGCGCGCCTGCTCGCCACCTTCACCTGGGTGCCCGAACAGGTTGACCCCATCGCCTTCTGGCTGCGCGCCAGCTTGCTGGCTGCCGTGGCCGCCTGGGCCGGCTGGCTGGTATCACACGGCATCGACTGGGAAATCATCGGTGGTTCGTTCATGCACAGCGTGAACCTTGCCTTCCATGAATTCGGCCACGTGCTTTTCAGCCCTTTCGGCACTTTCATGATGTTCCTCGGCGGCAGCCTGTTCCAGATCCTGCTGCCACTGGTGCCACTGGCGGTATTTTCATTCCAGCAGCAAGACAATTTTTCTGCCTCGCTGATGCTGGTGTGGTGCGGCCAGAATTTCATCGACGTGGCACCTTATATCCGTGATGCCGAATACCGCGGCCTGCCGCTGGTGGGCGGTGGCGGCGAGGAATCACACGACTGGGGCAATATCCTGACCATGCTCGATGCAGTCGACAGTTGCTATGCGCTGGCGAAAGCCAGTTTCACTATCGGAATCCTGGTGATGCTGGCAGGATTCCTGTGGGGTGCCTATATCCTGCTATTGCAATACCGCGTGCTACGGCAGTAACAGGCACTCGACAACATCGCCAAGCACAAATGTTGTGCCGACCGGCACACGCAGCAACGCATCAGCCCGTGCAACGGATGACAGCACGCCGGAACCCTGGTTGGGCAGTCTTATCGCCACCAGTGCTTCACCTTCGCGTTGCAGGGTCACGCGCAAGTACTCTTCCCGCTTGCCGGCTTTCGGCCAGGCAAAACCGGCCTTGACCGGCACACACACCGGGTCACGAACGTCACCGCCTTGTGCCCGTTGCAGGAATGGCTGGACAAAGAGCAGTAAAGTCACGAAGGCCGACACCGGATTGCCCGGAAGACCGAAGAACGGTTTGCCGCAGACATGACCAAAAGCCAGCGGCTTGCCTGGCTTGACGGCGATCTTCCACACATCCAGCCCACCGAGCGACTCCACTGCCTGCTTGACGACATCCGCATCGCCAACTGAAACGCCACCGGTACTGACCAACACATCAACACCCTGCGCCAGTTGCTGCAAGGCCGTGCAGGTCGCAGCGAGATCATCCCCGACGATACCGGCGTCGACCACCTCGCAACCCAGCGAGCCCAGCATCGCCACCAGCAAATAGCGGTTCGAGTTGTAGATCCTGCCCGGTTGCGGTGGATCTCCCGGCTCCAGCAATTCATCACCGGTGCACAACAAGCCCACGCGCAACGGCGAGCGCACCGCCACGGCAGCAATACCGAGTGAAGCCAGCAAGCCGATGTCGGCTGCCTGCAATCGCCGGCCGGCGACCAGCACCTGCTCCCCGACGCGGATATCCTCGCCGGCGCGGCGGATATTGTCGCCCGCCACAACTTTAGCGCCATCCAGCAATGCGATGGTGTCACCGTTGCGCTGCACGTCTTCCTGGATCACCACGGCATCCGCACCAGCCGGCAACGGCGCGCCGGTGAAAATGCGTTGTGCCGTGCCAACGAGCAACTCACCCGGGGCTGCACCGGCATAAATGGCACCAGCGACAGGCAGCGGGCCAGCGAGGAGATCGGCGACTCGCACGGCATAACCGTCCATAGCGCTGTTGTCACATGGCGGCACCTGGATAGGCGCCAGCACGTCAGCTGCCAAAATGCGGCCGTGTGCCTGCTGCAAGGGCACCTGCATATTCGCCACCGCTGGCGTGGCAGCAGCCAGTATCTTCGTACGCGCTTCGGCAACCGTCAGCATGGCCAGGCTTATTGCGCCAGTTTGCTGCGCGTGTGCAGTACACCGACAAAATTGCACGGCCGGTGTGCACTGTCGAGCTGTTCGCGGATGATGTTGACCCACGCTGTCTTGCAGGCACCGGTGGAGCCCGGCATGCAGAACACGACGGTATTGTTGGCGAGGCCGGCCAGCGCACGCGACTGTATCGTCGAGGAACCGATTTCCTGCAAGGAATACGCGCGGAAAATCTCGCCGAAACCGTCAATGCCCTTGTCGAACAGTGGCAGTACTGCTTCCGGTGTCGAATCGCGGCCACTGAAGCCCGTGCCACCGGTGACCAGCACGGCCTTCACCGCGTCGTCAGCGATCCAGCGCGACAACACGGCGCGGATCTGGTAGATGTCATCACGCACGATCTGCTTGTCGGCCAGTGTGTGCCCGGCCTGCTGCAATGCCTCAACCAGGTAACGGCCCGACGTATCGGTTTCCTCGTTGCGCGTGTCAGACACTGTCAGCACTGCCACGGGCAGTGCCACAAACTGCTCAGTCGCAGCTGCCATCCTGTTCATCCTCCGCATCGGTATTCAAGACTTCATCACCCTGCCTGGCCCTGACACGCAGCGCGCGCTTCACACCGCTGGTCAGGCCGGCGCGCCAGGCATGCTGTTTGATGCCGAAAGTGTCGCGGATCCTGCTGCAATCCAGCGCCCACGACAACGGCGGCAAGCCGTCGGCAATTTCATGCATGTCCATCGCGTAGTCACATCCGGCCTGCGCCTCGAGGATCTGTTTCACGAGGCGGGCAAAATCGCGATAACTGACGGCATCAGTACCGCAGTAGTGATAGATACCCCAGGGCTCAATGCCGCAACTGAGCTGCTGCAGCATCGCGGTGATCACGCGTGCCGCATCGCGCACGGCGGTCGGGCAGAACTGGTAACGCACCGACACGGGCGCCGACTCGCCACGCTGCCAGGCCTCGATCAGGTTGGTCAACACATTGCTGCCAAGGCTGCTGAACAGCTCGCCAGTGCGCAGCACAATATGGCGCGGACAGGTGTCGATCACCGCCCGCTCACCCGCCCAGCGCATGGCGCCATAGGGCGTCTGCGTGTCGGGTTCGTCGCTCTCGCGATAGGCTGAGGCCTGCAGACCGGAGAACACCTGGCAATCTGACAGCTGCAGTATGAAACAGCCGCTCGCTGCTGCCGCCAGCGCCAGTATCTGCGGCAGGCGCGAATACTCACGCTCAAGCTCACGGGCACTGCCTGTATAGGGCAGATGTTGCACATTGACGATGCCATCAACCTGCTTTTCGCGCAGCAGGGTTTCCAGTTCCAGGGTCGTCATGGCAGCCTGGGCCGCGCCATCAAGTTGCAGCAACGGGAACGGCTGTTGTTCCAGCCGGAAAAGGAGCGATTGGCCGAGCGGCGATTCGGCGCCGCACAACAGGATTCTCATATCAGGAACGGATCCACACGCTGTAACGGACGCAGGATACAACAAAGTGGCAGCGTTCACGCCCGGGACAAAAGGCAAAAAAAAGCCGCATTGCTGCGGCTTTTTGCGAGATGGTGGGTCGTGATCCCATCGAATTGGCCATGCAATGCTTTGATTTTAAACGAATTTAAAAAATAAAAATATGGCCGATACCCCACCTCGTACCCCACCCCAAACCTTTCTCGGATTCCTGGCCGGGTTTTCGGGCGTGGTAGGCTGACTAAGGATGCATCTATTGTCTGCACAGCTAGAACTGCCTAATTGGGTGGAATCGGGTATTAAATTGGGCATCGGTTTGATGCCATGGAGTAATCCAAAGCCCAAATGGCAGAAGCCCAACGCTTGCCATATCGGGTGTAATTGGGTTTAATCGGGTACAAAATCGGATATAGAAGGCTCTATATGCAAGACCCGAAAATTCCCATAAGCCAAGAGGTTGTCAAACTCATTGCCGAGATTGACGAGTTCAAGGGCAAGTGGGAAGCGCTCAAAAACATGTCTCC
>CALMIC010000243.1 GCA_937864065.1 uncultured Cellvibrionales bacterium
GCACCGTTACCTGCAGCGCTCGCTGACGCTGGGCGATGACTGTTACATCGAGTCGCACAAACCGCTGGTCGAACGCATCCACCGCCACGGCGCCAAAGAGCAGCCGCAAGTGACGCATCCAGGCCCGGAATCCATCATTGCTTTTTTCAGCGGCAAGCCGGCGGTTGGCCCGTCGCCGGTCGTGTCGCCGGTGTGGGGCACCGCCTGTCGTGAACTGGATATCGCGGAAATTCCCGGCATCATTGGGCAGTACGCGCAAACGGCGCGGCGTGTGCAGCTGGCCGGTTACGACGGGCTGGAGCTGCATGCGGCACACAGCTATCACCTGATCGGCTCGTTCCTGTCGCCCTTCCGCAACAAGCGGCGCGATGCCTATGCCGGCCACAAGTTCGAGAGCCGTTCGCGCCTGTTGCTCGAAGTGATTGCCGCCATGCGTGCACAAGTGGGGCCGGATTTCCCGATCACCGTGCGGCTGGCCGGTTACGAGCGCCTGCCCGGTGGGCGCGAGATCGATGACACGGTGCGGCTCGCGCCATTGGCCGTCGAGGCCGGGGCCAGTGCACTGCACATCAGTGGTGGCGGCACTGACAAGCTGGTGTCGCAGATCGTCGCCTCCTCGGCGGCCGGCTATGCCTTCAACGCTGCCTTGGCCGAGAGCGTGAAGCGGGTGGTCAAGGTGCCGGTGATGGCTGTCGGTCGTATCCACACGCCGCAACAGGCACAGCAGGTCATTGCCGGCGGCCAGGCCGATATGGTTGTCATGGGTCGGCCGCTGCTGGCCGACCCGGAATGGGCGAACAAGGCACAGCGCGGTGCAGGTGGCAGCATCCGCCGCTGCATTTCCTGCGAGAACTGTATCGACTCCATGAACCGCGGCACGTTGGCCTGCGCGGTGAACCCGTTCACCGGGCGCGAGAGCGAACTCGTGCTGCAAAAAGCCGTCACGCAGAAACACGTGGTCGTCATCGGCGCCGGCCCCGGCGGCCTGGAGGCGGCCCGCGTGGCGAGCCTGCGCGGCCACTGCGTGACCTTGCTCGAGCGCGAACATAGGCTGGGTGGTGCGCTGTTGCTCGCTGCCACCGTTCACGATGACAACCGCTTCTTTCTTGATTACCTCAAGCAAGCCGTACAAGCCTTGCCGGTGGATATCCGCTTGGGTACGGATGCCACGCCGGCCCTGCTGTTACAGCTGCAGCCCGATGCGGTGATCGTCGCCACCGGCGCCCAGATGGTGTTGCCGGAGGGTGTCCAGCTGTGTGACGGTGTCTGGTTCGGGCGGGATGTGCGCGAATTGCTGACCGGCCGCTGGACTCGCTGGGCGCGCCACTGGCCGGCCTGGCTGGTACCTCCGGTACTGAAAGCGGGTGAGCTTTGGAACCGCTACCTGCACCCGAAAACGCTGCAGTGGGCGGCGCACCTGTTCATGCCTTTCGGCAAGCGGGTTGTCCTGGTCGGCAATGACCTGCCGGCGGTCGAGCTGGCCGAGTTCCTGGCCAAGCGCCGCCGCACGGTCTACCTGCTGACAAACTCGGACCGTATCCTGCCGGAAGTCGGCCGCAAGCGCCGGGCTGAGCACATGGACAAGCTCGACCAGTGCCGGGTGCGGGTTATCTCGGATGTGTCCATCGACAAACTGTCGGCCCGCTCGGTCAGCTACACCCCGCGTGGTGGCAGTGAAGCATTCCGGCTTGAGGCAGACAGCGTCATCGTCGCCGGGGATGCGGCGGCGGACCTGTCGCTGGCCGGACAATTGCGGGAGCAGGGCTTCCCAATGCATGTGGTCGGCGATTGCCATGGCTACGGCCTCATCGTCAAGGCCGTGCGCGAAGCGGCCGCGGTGGCCTGCAGTCTTTGAATGAGTATCGAAAATAGATGTTTATGGCGCGGGCCTGGGTGGTTGTCCCAAGGCAACGAACGGTTGATTTCTACGGACAAGTAGCATTGCCCGCCAACTGGCGTCATGCGAAGATGGTCACAGAATGGGTGGAACTGTGCCTCATGACAGCCCTGCCTTGAAAATAACGTGACCACGGTGCCCCCGCATGTCTATTTCTTCCTTTTGCTCTCCCTCCCGAACCTTGCTCAAGGGTGCGCTGCTGCTATTGCTGGCAATGGGGTCTGGCCAGTTGTATGCCGAGGGTAGTGCCCAGGTAGGCACCGGGCCGCGTATCCAGCGCTCGACAGTCATGTACGTGGATATCATCGATGCCACAACTGAGCGGATCCGCTGGACGCGTGATGCTGCCACCATTACGGCTCCTGGCCCGGGTGGGTCCGGAAACGAAACCTATGGCGGTGGCAATCTTTCCGTCTATAGCCCGGCCAATGTGTTGATCGCCACACTCGGTGGTGGTGCTACTACGGGCTCGCTGGCAGCTTATGGCAACGGCAAGTACCGGGTAGTGTTGCAGCGCAGCCAGCATTCGACCTGGGATATAGCGGTGGTCGATGGCGGTGGGGTCGTACAACCGGGTGGCCGACTCAACTCGACCCAATGGAATTTCTACTCCAATACGTTTGCCAATACCAGGGTGCTGAATGGCTCTTTCTATGCCCTCTTGCCGGCGGGCTCAACGGGCAGGACTGTAACGGTTGAACTGAAGCTGGAAGGTTTCCAGGGCAACGAATTTTCTGTCTATGCCAACAAGTCCGGTGTGAATGGCGCCAACGCCGGTCGCAGTGTGCCCAGGGCTGGCAATTCGGTGACGCCTGAATACCCGCTTTACATTTCCGTGCCGCAACTGGCCACTTTCGACCCCCTGATTCCGACAGTCTCCCCACTCTCTTTTTCGCCGACCACCAGTATTGGTTTGTGTCCTGATGCCGTAGTCGTCAGTGAGAACATGGGTGCTTTCGAATTCACCACCAATGTCGAAGGCACCTATGCCCTGATTTGCGACCTTAACAACGATGGCATTTTTGATCCTTCGGACAATGATGATCTCTACCTCAATGGTGACACCGCGAGTGGCACAAACAGCGTCTCCTGGGATGGCCGAGACCGCAATGGCGATATTGTTCCGTCGGGCAACTACAACTGCGAGGTGCTTGTTGGTGTCGGCGAGTCGCATTACCCGTTGTCCGATGCCGAAACCAGTTACCAGGGTATGCGCATGTACGAGGTCACCAATAACTCGGGTGGCCGTAATCCGTTGAACATGTACTGGAATGATACGCTGGTCCAGGCCAATGAAGTGTTAATGGGCAATGGTCAGTTTGGCCTGGAAAATCCTGGTCCCGGCGGTATGAATTCAGGCAGTTATGCCGCAGCGGCAGTGGCCAATGTCAACGCGCGTGCCTGGGGTAATTTCACCTCTGCGAGCAAGGGCAACGAGGCATACCTGGATACGTTTACCTATGCCAAGGTGGTTGATAGTACGCAAATCACCTCACGCATAATCGACCCAACCCGCGATAGTGATGGCGACACACTCAACGACAAGGATGAAAGCTGCACGATTGGTACTGATCCCAACGATGCCGATACTGACAATGATGGCTTGACCGATGGCCAGGAAACGCCGCTTGGCACCCAGACTGATCCGCTCGACCCGGATACCGATGATGACGGCACGCTGGATGGCCCGGACAACTGCCGTATCCTCGCCAATGCCGACCAGCTCGATACTGATGGCGATGGCCTTGGCGACGCCTGTGATACCGACGATGATAATGACACGGTGCTCGACGGTGTCGATAACTGCCCGCTGAATGCCAACCTGTCGCAAGCGGATAACGACAGTGACGGCCAGGGTGATGTCTGTGAAACGGATGCCGACCACGAAACCGTGCTCGAAGGTGCCGATAACTGCCCGCTGACCAGCAACCTGGACCAGCTCGATACCGACAGCGACGGTACCGGTGATGCCTGTGATACCGATGCGGACGGCGACGGTATCAGCAATGCTTCTGATAACTGCCCGCTGGTGAGCAATGCCGACCAGCTTGATACGGATGGTGATAGCACCGGCGATGCCTGTGACACCGACGATGACAACGACACCGTGCTGGAGGGCACC
>CALMIC010000244.1 GCA_937864065.1 uncultured Cellvibrionales bacterium
ACAAGTCCAGCGCTGCCGGCAGGCCTTTCAGCATATCGGGTGCTGGCAGTCGCTCCAGCCGGTAATCGAGCTCGGCTGCACTGGTGACACCGCGATGCCGGTAAATGCGCGCCAGCAGCGGGTGCAGGCCTTCCAGCCCGGCAGGCGCAGGCACTTCGGTGGCGACGTGGCGACGGATCTGTTTCTGCACGGCGGATGACAGCCAGGGAACGGAGCGGGCGGACAGCATAGCCGGCCGATCAGGTAGAATGGAACACCGATCCAGTGACCCCCTGCACCATGCCCAGCACCCCAAAAGTCGGCTTTGTCAGCCTCGGCTGCCCCAAGGCCCTTGTCGATTCCGAACGCATCCTCACCCAGCTGAAGCTGGAGGGTTACGCCGTCTCGCCCACCTACGAGGACGCCGACGTGGTGGTGGTGAATACCTGCGGCTTCATCGACAGCGCCAAGCAGGAGTCGCTTGATGCGATCAGCGAGGCGATGGCCGCCAACGGTCGTGTGATCGTCACCGGCTGCATGGGCAGCGGTGCCGACGCCGAACGCATCCGCCAGGCCCACCCGAATATCCTGTCGATTTCCGGTGCGGCGCAATACGAGCCTGTGATGGCGGCCGTGCACCAGTTCGTGCCGCCGCAACAGGACCATAACCCGCTCATCGACCTGGTGCCACCACAGGGCATCAAGCTCACCCCGCGCCATTACGCCTACCTGAAAATTTCCGAAGGCTGCAACCATCGCTGTTCGTTCTGCATCATCCCGTCGATGCGCGGCGACCTGGTGAGCCGACCGGTGGGCGAGGTGATGGACGAAGCGGAGCGACTGGTGAAAGCGGGCGTGAAAGAACTGCTCGTCATCTCGCAGGACACCTCGGCCTACGGCGTCGATGTGAAATACCGCACCGGTTTCTGGCAGGGCCAGCCGCTGAAAACGCGCATGCTGGAACTGTGCGATGCGCTCGGTTCACTCGGCGCATGGGTGCGGCTGCACTATGTGTACCCGTACCCGCATGTCGACGACGTGATCCCGCTGATGGCGCAGGGCAAGATCCTGCCCTACCTCGACATCCCGTTCCAGCACGCATCACCCGCTATCCTCAAGGCAATGAAGCGGCCGGCGCATGGCGAGAAAACGCTCGACCGCATCCGCGCGTGGCGCAACACCTGCCCGGATCTCACGCTGCGCTCGACCTTCATCGTCGGCTTCCCCGGCGAGACCGAACAGGATTTCCAGCTGCTGCTCGACTGGCTGGAAGAAGCGCAACTCGACCGCGTCGGCTGTTTCCAGTATTCACCGGTAGAAGGTGCTGCTGCCAATGCGCTACCTGGCCAGGTACCGGATGAGGTGAAGCAGGAGCGCTGGGACCGCTTCATGGCCACCGCGCAGCGGATTTCTGCGGCACGAATGCAGCAGAAAATCGGTCGCGAGATCGAGGTGCTGATCGATGAGGTGGATGAGGATGGCGCCATCGGCCGTAGCAAGGCCGACGCTCCTGAAATTGATGGCGCCGTGTACCTGAACGAAGCAACCCACCTGCAACCCGGCCAGATCGTGCGCGCCGTGGTCGACGAGGCGGACGAATACGACTTGTGGGCTAGCCTGCGCTGAGCCCTTCACCCGGAATTTTTTTATGGCCTACCTGAACAACATCCAGCTGCGTATCCTGAGCGAATTCCTCGACGCGCCGTCGCGCCCGCCGAACACGATGACCCTGCACGAACTGCGCGGCTTCCTCTGGGGACTGGCCAGTGCGCCCGACGATATCGACGAGGAAGAATGGATCCCGTTTGTCTTTGAGGGCGAAGACCCGAACTTCCGCGATGAAGCTGAGGAGGAGAACATCCTCACGCTGATCCTCGGCCTGTATGACGAACAGTTCTCGCGCATCGAGGACGAGGAATCCCCCTTGTCACTGCCGGAATACCGCTGGCATGCCGATGCAGCCGAACGCTGGCCGCTCACGGCCTGGTGCACCGGCTTCCTCAAAGCTCACTACTGGCTCGAAGAGGAATGGGACGAGCTGCTGGCCGGCGTGGAACCGGTGCAGACAGAAGATGGCGTGTTCGATGTCGCCGAGGAAATCGACAACACGGTCGAGATCGCCGCAATTTTTGCCGAAACCGAGGAAGCGCTCGCCGAAACGGACGACCGCGATGCCCTGCTCGCCGCGCTGCCCGACATCGCCGAGCAGCTGCCGTGGATCATGATGAACTACGCCGAATGCGGTGGCCTACTGGCGGAAATGCTCGCCGCCGAACAGCAGGAACCGTTCCGGCGCGAACAGGAAAAGATCGGCCGTAACGACCCGTGTTTCTGCGGCAGCGGCCGCAAGTACAAGCACTGCTGCCTGAACGCCGCCAACGACGAATGAACGCCCGCGCACTGTCCCTGGACGATTTCGACCTGCTGTTGTTCGACCTGGACGGCACGCTGGTCGACAGCGCGCCTGACATCGCGCTGGCAGTGGATGCCACGCTCGCCGCGCGCGGCTGGCCGGCGGCAGGTGTTGAGCGCGTGCGCGGCTGGATCGGCAACGGCTCACGCAAGCTGATCGAACGGGCGCTGGGCTATGCCATTGGCGAGTTTGACAGCGCCTTGCACGAACTAGTCCACAGCGAATTCCTGCTGCACTATGCACAGCACAACGGCCCGGAAACGCGCGTCTTTCCCGGCGTGCGCGAATTCCTGCAACATTGCCAAAGCCGCGGCAAGCGGATGGCCTGCGTCACGAACAAGCCGGAGCACCTCGCGAAACAGCTCGTCGCGCATCTCGGCATGACGGACTACTTCGCCATCGTCGTCGGCGGTGACACCTTCCCGCAGCGCAAGCCGGACCCGACTGCACTACTGTATTGCTGCGAGCAACTCGGCGTGCCAGTGGCGCGCACACTGATGATTGGCGACTCCGCCATCGATATCGACAGCGCCCGCGCTGCCGGCATGGCCGTGCTGTGCGTGAGCTATGGCTACAACCGCAGTGGCCCGGTCGCGGATTGCGGCCCGGACGCGGTAGTCGACAACCTGATGGATTTTGCTGGCGCCATATGAACAGCGTGCCAGTGCAACACCGACAACCCGTTACGGGCTGCCGGTGCCAGGGGACGGGAATTACTTTTGTTTGATCTGCGACGCGGATTCGGCAATCGTTTCCGGATCCAGGCCGCGATGGCCCCAGATGTCGCCTTCGCAGAACTGGCGCGGCAACCAGTTATCATCCACGATGGCACCATCCCAACCGATCTCGACCTCGAAACCGAACGGGCTGCTCATGTAGAACGACAACACGTTGTCGTTGACGTGGCGACCGAGCGTGGACTTGATCGTGATGCCCGCATCCAGTGCGCGCTCGTAGGCCTGCAGCACGTTATCGACAGTCTCGCACTCCAGCATGATATGGTGGATACCGTCGATCGGGCCAACGCGCGTGATGCCGAAAGTGTGGTGGCGGCCGTTGCAGTAGTAGAAGTTGGCTGACATGTCGGGACCGAAACCGATGTAATCGGACAGCTTGAAGCCCAGCACACGCGAGTAGAAATCGATGTTCGCCTTGAGGTCGGACACGAACAGGTTCATGTGACCAAGGCCGAGGTTGCCGGTCTTGAACTGCATGCCTTTCGGCGAGACGAACTTGTAGTCGTCTGTGGCGCCGTAGAACAGTTCGATCGGGTTGCCAGACGGGTCTTTCGTGTAGGCGATGCCGGTGACCGCGCGGCCATAGGCTTCCTCGGCAGTACCCATGCGCACCTCGATGCCGGCGGCTTTCAACTCAGCCACTGCTTCCTCAAGATCCAGCTGCGAGCCCAGTTCCAGACCCAGGTACATGACGCCGGCATTGGTCTGGCTCGGGTGGATGGCGATGCGCCACTGGCGCTGGTCAATCTTGAGGTAGACCGAACCGTCCGGGCCGACACCACTGCCCTTGCTGGCCGGGCCGGAGGTAGGATCCATCGGCATGCCCCAGGCTTCGCCGGGCAGGCAGCGGGCAGGCATCGCGCCGATGATTTCAGTGCCGAACGTGAGCCACTGGGACGGATCCGGTGCGCCAAAGCCGACATATCCCAAACCTTTGATTTTCATACACCTACTCCTGTCAATGACATTGCTGTGCAAACGATGGGGGCAGCGTAAGGCCGGCTTCCGGCAGTGTCAAACCGGCAAAATGACCGATATCAAACACATGGCAATCATATGGATTAGAATCTGCTTTCAACGACTGGAGTTGTACATGAGCACTGCGAATATCGAGAAACTGCAGCAACTGGAAACCGAATACCGCCAGCGCATCGAGGCGATTGACCGCGACCTGCACCAGCAGCGCGAACCCGACTTTGCCGAACAGGTGACGCAGCGCGAAAACGAGGATGTGTTGCGCAGCCTGAAGCTGGAAGCCGAGATCGAACACCGCCGCGTACAGGCTGCGCTGGATCGTGCCAGCAAAGGCACTTATGGCGAATGCACCCGCTGTGGTGAAGCCGTGGAAGAAGCCCGCCTGGCGGCTATGCCGCAGGCGGAAAACTGCATGCGCTGCGCGAGCGCGGTGTGACAATACGGCTCCAACCCGTAGGGGCGTGATTTATCACGCCCTGATTTATC
>CALMIC010000245.1 GCA_937864065.1 uncultured Cellvibrionales bacterium
CAATGAGTGCAGAACAGTTCAGGGCTCTCGAACACCAGATCGACCAGCTGATCTATCGCTGCCACCAGCTGGAACAGGAAATGCAGGCCTTGCGCCAGCAGGAAGCCAACTGGCGCAAGGAGCGCAGCAGGCTGGTGGAGAAGAACGAACTGGCGCGCACCCGCGTGGAGGCGATGATCCACCGCCTGAAAGCGCTGGAGCAGGAATATGGCACCGGCACCTTGGTGTCTGATGAACCCGGCAACCCCTGAGAGGAATGAGCGATGAGCACCCCCGTTACCGTGCGCTTGCGCATCCTCGACAGCGACTACCAGGTGGCATGCCCACCGGAAGAAAAGGAAGGCCTGCTGGCTGCCGCCCGCCACCTCGATGAAAAGATGCGCGCGATCCGCTCCAGCGGCAATGTGATCGGCGTCGATCGCATTGCGGTGATGGCCGGCCTCAACATCACGCACGAGTTGCTGCAACAGAGCAACCACAGCGTGGGTGACGGCCGCGAACTGCAGCGGCTCAGCGACAAGATTGCCCAGGCGCTGGGCAACCAGTCACAACTGGAGCTGTAAGCCAGCCCCGCTCAGTCGATATATTCGAATGCCTTGATGATGCGCTGCGCACCGCCGGTACGCTGCGCCACCAGTGCCGCACGATCCGCCTCGGCCTGGCGCACCAGTCCCATCAGGTAGACCACGCCGTTCTCGGTAACCACCTTGATGCGCCCGCTCCTGATCTGGTTGTTGAAGGCAAGCTTGGTCTTCACCTTGGTCGTCAGCCAGCTGTCATACATGCGCGCACCAGCACGGATATTCGGCTCCACCGTCAGCGCGTTCTGCACCTGGCGCACGCGCTTCACGTTGGACGCCACTTCCGCCGCGCGGGCGCGCAGGTCTTCGTTCGGCACCTGACCCACCAGCAACACCACGCCGTTATAGCTGACCACGTCGACATGCGCCTTGCGCATCGCCGGGCTGATCTTGTTGATGTTGACCTTGGTGACCGTCTCGATGTTGTCATCATCGATCACAGCACCGACTGTGCGGGTGGAAGGATTCTGGCGGATGGGGCCCTTGCTGGTGGCATCTATCACCGGCGCACAGGCACCGAGTATGGTGAGCAGCAGGAAAGCAGCGATAATGCGCATGGTCATGTTCCCCCGAACAACTGGTATTCAATCAGTTCGCACAATGCGAACGACAACAACAGGTGATTTTCATAGATCCTGAAGCGCGATACCAGCGGCACCCGCACCTCGATATCGCGCTCGGCTAGCAACACCGGCAGGTGGCCACCATCGCCAGCCGTGATCGCGATGACGCGCATCTCGCGTTCATGCGCGGCACTCACGGCGTTGAGCAGGTTGGCCGGCACACCCGTGCGGGTGAACAGTACCAGACAATCGCCGGGCTGACCCAGTGCACGTACCTGGCGGGCAAATGCATCATTCAGGCCGTAGTCATTCTCGATCGCGGTCAGCGTCGCACTGCTGTTGTCGAGCACGAGAGCCGGCAAACCCGGCCGCTCGCGCTCACCCTGGTTCATCAGTGTGGTCGCGAAAAACTGCGCATTGAGCGACGAACCGCCATTGCCACACACCAGCACCTTGCCGTCGGCCAGCAGGCATTCCGCCAACACCAGGCCGGCGCGCACCAGGGCCGGCGTCACCGCCTCGACACAATCGATCTTGGCATTGATGCTGTGGTGGAACAGCTGTTCGACCAGCGTTTCATATTCCATCGCGGCGTACCGGCTCGGCTTCAGGCCGGCATTCTAGCGCAGCACCGGCTGGCAGGCTGCACCTGCGCAGAATTCTGTCACTATGCGCACCTCTCGCCATGACGGACGCTGCGATGCACAACCGCCCCCGCACCCGACCTGTTTGTTGCCTGTTGCTGGCCACGCTGTTCACCGCCGGCTGTGCCACCTCACCACAACCGCTGGATCCCGCTGTGCGGGCGCGGCTCGGCAAGGTCTACCTGCACAGTGCCGGTCCGGTGCACAACACCTACTTCGAGGCCGGTTTCAACACCGGCGGCGCCAGCGGCGCCCTCAAAGGCGCTGGCAAGGGCGCTGTCGACGGGCTGGACCGCTGCCTCGGCAGCGCGCTCGGCGCCGGTGTGCTGGGCCCACTGGTACTGGCGATCTGCGCACCGCTGCAGATCCCCGTCGCGCTGGTCGAGGGCTCGACGGCCGGCAGCCAGCCGGCCATTGCTGCCGACACGCTGGCCAGTCTCGAAGAACAGGCCAACAGCAGCCTGCAGTCAGCGGACCTGAGCGGGGCGCTCGTTGCCACCATGGACGAACAAAGCCAAACGCGGCCGGCCCTGGCCGCGCACGAGATCAGCCACGGCACCTTGCCGGCCCCGGCCGACGGCGAGTCAGTCGCCGACGTCGCCGCGCGCTGGGATTACCAGACCGTGCTGGAAATCGAGGTCACTGAGGCCGGCTTCGAGGGCGAGGACGGCCGGGTGCCGATGATGCACTTCAGCATGACGGCAGACATCCGGCTGATCGACAGCGCGAGCGGCAAGACCCTGCAGCGCGATGAATACCGCTATGACAGCCAGCCGCAACCTTATACCTACTGGTTCCGCGACGATTACCGGCTGCTGGCGAGCGAACTCGTCAAGGCCAACCGGCGGATGGCTAATGACATCCTCGGCAATGTGTTCCTGAAATAAAAAACCCCGGCACAGGGCCGGGGTTTTGTCTTGCATCAGGCCAGGGCGACCGCAGGTCGCCCCTACAGGTTATTTCAGGCCGGCGGCATCACGGAGGGCAGCAGCCTTGTCAGTGCGCTCCCAGGTGAAGGTGGTGAACTCGTGACCACCGTAGCTGATGGTTTCGGAGTTGCGGCCGAAGTGACCATAGGACGCCGTCGGGCGGTAGATCGGCTGCAGCAGGTCGAGCTGGCGGGTCAGGCCGTAGGGGCGCAGGTCGAAGAACTCGCGCACCAGCTTGACGATCTGCTCGTCCGACACCTTGCCAGTACCGAAGGTGTTGATCGATACAGACGTCGGCTCCGCCACACCGATCGCGTACGACACCTGTATCTCGCAACGGTCGGCCAGGCCGGCGGCGACGATGTTCTTCGCCACATAACGGCCGGCATATGCAGCAGAGCGGTCCACTTTTGACGGGTCCTTGCCGGAGAACGCGCCGCCACCGTGGCGCGCCATGCCGCCGTAGCTGTCGACGATGATCTTGCGCCCGGTCAGGCCGCAGTCGCCCATCGGGCCACCGATCTCGAAACGGCCGGTCGGGTTGATGTAGATCTTGGTTTCCTTGGACATCCACTGCGCCGGGATCACGTGCTTGATGACGAGGTCCATCACGCCGTCGTGGATGTCCTTGTCGCTGACGTCAGCGGCGTGCTGGGTGGACAACACGATCGCGTCGACCGCGACCGGCTTGCCGTTCTCGTAGCGGAAGGTGACCTGCGACTTGGCGTCCGGGCGCAGCCACGGCAGCAGGCCGGACTTGCGCGCCGCGGCCTGGCGCTCGACGAGGCGGTGCGCGTACTGGATCGGCGCCGGCATCAGCGCGTCGGTTTCATTCGAGGCATAGCCGAACATCAGGCCCTGGTCGCCGGCGCCCTGGTCTTCCGGCTTGGCGCGGTCGACGCCCTGCGCGATGTCCGGCGACTGCTGGCCGAGCAGGTTCAGCACGCCACAGGTGCTGCCGTCGAAGTAGACGTCGGAGCTGTTGTAGCCGATGTCGTTGATGACACCGCGGATGATCTTCTCGTAGTCGATGACGGCGGTGGTGGTGATTTCACCGGCGACGATCGCGACACCGGTTTTCACCAGCGTCTCGCAGGCCACGCGGGCGTACTTGTCCTGCGCGAGGATCGCGTCGAGGATCGCGTCCGACACCTGGTCGGCCATTTTGTCGGGATGGCCTTCGGAGACCGACTCGGAAGTGAAGATGGAATATTCAGACATGGACGCAACTCCTATACACAGGCTTAGACAAGGTGGTTGAAGGACGGCAGCTTGCGCGCCGCGTGGATCTGGATCTGGAAGCCGTTGCGCAGCGCCAGATACTGGCTGTGCTCGACGGCCAGTTTCGCCTGCGCGAACCAGCCGGTGAGCTCATCGGGATCGAAACCCAGCCAGATGTCGCCGCAGGACTCGCGCACCCAGCTCTGCTGGTGGTGGCACAGTTCGCAGACCAGCAGCACGGCATCGGGCGGCAGCAGCTGGCCCGCTGCCGCAATGACAGCGGCCGGCGATGGCGTGTGGTGCAGCACCATGTTCAGCACCACGCAGTCGGGTTTCAGGCTCGCCGGCAACCCGGCGATCTCGCCGCACTGCAGGTCGACATTCTTGAGTTGGTGGGCGCTCACATAGTCGGCAGCTTGCGCCAACATGGGCTGGTTGTTATCCAGCCCGAGCACCCTGGCAAAGCGCGGCGCCAGTTCACCGAGGAACTGGCCGTTGCCGGGGCCGATCTCCAGCGCCAACTGTTGCGCCGGCAGGTCCAGCTGGTCCAGCAGGCGCGCCACGGCCGGGCCATACAGTTCGTAATCGGCAATCTGCTCCTGCTGCTCGCGGAACAGGGCGGCATTGTCCTCGAAGAAAGCCGTCGAGCTCGCCGTGCGCTCACGCTGCACCTCGGCCAGGCGGGCGGCAAGGGCGGCATCGGGCGGCATGCGGTCGATGCGGGCGAACAACGCCTGCTGCAACTCCGGGTGCTCCGATTCGGCGGCAGCGGCGCGGCGATAGAAAATCGTGTTGCCCTCGCGCCGCGTGGCCACCAGGCCGGCCTGGGCGAGGATCTTCAGGTGGTGGCTCATGCCTGACTGCTTGACCGCCAGCAGGTGGCACAACTCCAGCACGGCGAACGAATCACGCTTTAGCAGGCGCAGCACCGCCAGCCGCAGCGGGTCGGCTGCAGCCTTCAGGTAACTGGCCAGTGCGAGCGCGTCGCTGTCACTGGCCTGCTCGGGCAGGGAATCGGTCAACATGGCAGTTCAGGTTTCCGGGGGCGTCGATACTAGCAGAGCAGCCACCTATATCAAAGATTTTTGATATAGGTGTTCAGTGCCGGGAGCGGGCCAGGGGCGAGAGCAGAAGACAGCACACCAGCCCGATGCTGACCACGGTGCCGAAGGAGCTGATGGCGGCCGTCTGGCTCAGCGCGAGCAGGCCGAAGGACAGCAGCGTGGTGATGGTCGACAGCAGCACGGCCAGCATCGTGCTGTCACGGTGTTCGCCGCTCTCGGCGAAGAAGATGCTGTAGTCGATGCCGACCCCCAGCGTCAGCAGCAGCGCCAGCACATGGAACAAGTTGACCGGCACGCCCAGGTGGCCGAGCAGACCCAGCGTGATCCAGGCTGCCAGCAGCGGCGCCAGCAGCACATGCCAGCCCGCGCGCAAGCCGTAACGCAGGCCGAGCAACAGCGCGATGACGCTGTAGGCCACCAGCATCATCCAGCCGGCCTGTTCGCGGTAATGCCTGAACAAGGCTGAAATATCCGCCACCGGATCCATCCAGTGCACGCCGGGAAACTGCGCGCGCCAGCCCGGATCGGCGGTCTGCGAGCGCAGCGCGACAAAGTCGCTGGCGCCCTGCAAGTGCAGCGCGGCAATGTAGCCGCGCGCGGTCTGCGTGAGCTGGTAACGCTCGAGCTGTGGTGCGAGCGGCGTCTGCAGGAGATCAGTGTATTGCAGCCACTGTTGCGGTTCAGCGGCCAGCAGCGCGGCCGCCTGCGCGGTGACGGCCGGCGCAAAACCGAGCGCCTGCTGCCAGCGCTGCGCAAAACTGTCGCTGCCCGCTGGCGCGGCAAACAGCGAACGCTGCAGCGCGAGGTTTTCCGCCTGGCGCTGTTGCGATGGCAGGTAGCGGGTGATCGCATCGGCGCGATAGCCGTTGGCCGACAGCCAGTCGACGAGCTGTTCCGTGCGCTGCAACAACTGCTCCACCGTCTCACCTTCCACGAGATAGAAACGGCTGCCGGGTTCGAATCCGGTGAGCTGCTGCACGCGCTGTTCCATTGCGGCGATACCCGGCTCCGGTGTCTGCAGCAGGCGCAGGTCATCGTTCGCCTGCAAGTGCAGCAAACCCGGCGCCATCGCCAGCGCCAGTGCGGCAATAAGCCAGCGGCTGGCGCGATGGTCATAAGTGCGGCGCAGCAGCGCATCAAAGCGTCCGCTCCACTGCAACCAGCGCGGGTTGCCGTAAGACAACACCGGCAACAGGCGTGGGTAGAGGCTCACCACCGTGAGCCAGGCCATGAACAGACCGGCACAGGAAAACAGCGCGATCTGCCGCAAGACCGGGAATGGCGCAAAACCGATAGCGGCATAGGCGATGACACTGGTGAGCATCGCATAACTGATGCCGGGGAAGACACGCCGCAGGCTGGCATAACGATCACCGCCCGCCGCCGCACTGATCTTGTAGTGCTCGGCGAGGTAATGCAGGCTGTAATCCATCGCCACCCCGATGACACTGCTGCCAAATACCAACGTGATGAGGTGAATCTCGCCATAGCACCAGAGTGTCGCCAGCAGCCCGGCCAGGACGCCGGTCGCCAGCGGCAGCAATGAGGCGAGCAACGCGCGCGCGCCGCGAAAGACAAGCAGCATCAGCACGATGATGCCGGCCAGCGAGCCGTTGCCGATCGTCGACACCTCGCGCTTGGCACTGCTGGCGCCCCACACCGCATGTTGCACGGCACCCATCAGCAACAGTTCTGCTGGCGGCACCTCGCGCTGCAGTGCCTGCTGCAGGTTGTCACGCCATTGCTCGTAGTGCGGGTGGAATGCCATGTCGAACGTATCGCGCGTGATGTCGACCAGCAACACGCGCCAGACCTTGCCGTCGGCATTCACCAGCAGCTCGCCATCGACGTTGCGGATGTTGCCCTGCGCCAGCGGCAGGCCGTGCATGAACTGGTAGAACGTCAGTAGCGGATCATTCGCCAGCAGCGACGCATTGACACCACCCACTGGGCTGAACACCGTCTGCACCCGTTGCGCCTGCAACGCGGCCTCGTCGTGGCGCAATAACAGCTGGCGGTCGCTGTCGCCCAGCAGCAGCGGGCGCCACTGGTAGTAGAACGCGCCGATGGCGCGCGCCTGTTCCGCATTGAGGCCGGCCATGGGCGGACCAAAAAAAGATTGTGCGGCAATCGACTGCTTGACCAGCGCGGTTGCGCGCCGACTGTCCTCATCGGCAGCAGCCCCGACGAGCACCAGCAATTTTCGGCTCATCATGCCGTTGCTGCGCTCCAGCGCATCGCGCAACACGGCGTCATCGCGCAATGCCGGCAGCAGGTGCATGATGTTGTTGCGTACCGGGATGCCCGGCCAGACATTGAAGGTCAGTGCCAGCAGCGCCGAAACACACAGTGCCGCCAGCAGTGCGATCCCGAGACGTGACAGCCAGCGCACCGGAAACCTCGCCGGCTTCAGGGCAGTGTTTGCAGGCGGATCAACGTGCGGTCACCGTTGCTTTCGCGGATCTGCACGGACAGGATCTGCTGCTGTTCGCCCTGCACTTCAATCGCGGCCAGCAATTTTTGCAATGCGCTGGCGTGCGGTGTGATGCGCAGTGTCCAGCTGGCTGCACTGCCTTCAGCCGCAACAGTCGCCAGATGCTCCTTGCCCTGCCACTGGCCGCTGAAAGCCGCGGCCATCGCCTCGCCAAGCGCAGCAGCGAGCGGATTGCCGGCAGCATTGAGCACGCGTTCGCCCTGCGCGTCGATCTCGCGGATCGTGTCGCCGTCAATCTCGTAGCGCATCACGTAAGGCTGGCGGATATCCCAGGTCACGCGACGCGCATCATTGACATGCAATTCGCCTTCGGTCACCAGCGGCTTGTCGAGCATCGCCAGCTGTTTTTCCTGCACGAAGCGGAAATGCTTCTGCGGCTGTTTTGCCAAACCCGCGAGAACCTGGTCCCGCAAGACTTCATCGGCGTGCAGCGGCATGCACAGCAACAGCGCCAATAAAGGCAGCACCAGTTTCATGCCAGCAATCCCGGCGCGGGCGCTGCGCCCAGTTGCCGTTCACGTTCGCGAAACGCGCACAGTTTCTCGCGTAGCACCGGCGGTGACACATAGCACATCTCGCGCGATTTCATTTCTACCGCCACCTGCACGGTATAGGCCTTGCTGAGCTTCTCGCCGCTGAAAGCATCGCGGATGACGAAATCGATCTTCAGGCGGTTTTCGTATTCGACCAGCTCAGCCTCGACGCGGATGCGCTGCTTGAACGTGAGTGGGCGGATGAACTTGATGCGCATGTCGATGACAGGCCAGCCGTAGCCGGACTCGCGCATTTTCGGGTAGTCGTAGTCAATGCGGTCGAGCAACGCGCAGCGGGCGATCTCGAGATAACGTGCGTAGTTGCCGTGCCACACCACTTCCATCGCATCGACATCCTGGAACGGGATGTCGATGTCGACCGAAATAGCCACCGGCAACAGCGGGTCGTTCATGGCCGGCGCCGGTTCAGTGCGCAGCGCCCTGCTGCTCGACCATCTGCTGGTACAGCGCCTCGAAATTGATCGGCGGCAGCATCAGCGGCGGCAGCGTACCTGCCACCATCATGCTGTCGATGACCTGACGCGCATACGGGAACAGTATGCTCGGACAGTTGATACCCATCACCTGGCGCATCTGTCCATCATTCAAGCCCTTGATGAGGAACAGGCCGGCCTGCTTGACCTCGACGACGAAGGCCACCTGATCGTCCATCTTGCCGGTCACGGTGACAGTCAGCACGACTTCATAGTGGTCGTCATTGACGGCGGTCGTGGTGGTGGCAAGCTCCTGCTGCACGGCAGGCTTCCACGGCTTGCCAAACAGGGCAACACCCTGCGGCGATTCGAAGGAAACGTCCTTCACGTAGATGCGCTGCACGCCGAATTGTTGTTCCGGTTGTTGCTCTGACATTGTGTAGCTCCTGGCGGGAATTCAGGGTTGTGTAGCGAGCAGGGCATCCAGCTCGCCACGGTGTTCAAGGGCATGCAGGTCGTCGCAGCCGCCGACATGCTGCTCGCCGACCCAGATCTGTGGCACGGTGTGACGCCCGGCGCGCGCGGTCATTTCCTCGCGCAGGTCGGGCCGGCCGTCGACACAGATCTCGTCAAACGCAACGCCCTTGCTGCGCAACAGCGCCTTTGCGCGCATGCAGTAGGGACAGAAATCGGAAGAGTAGATGGTCACGCTGGCCATGGCCGCCTCCCGCTCACTTTCCCTTGACGACCGGGAGGCTGGAGGCAGTCCACTCGCTCATGCCGCCGGTGAGGCGGGTGACCTGGAAGCCGGCCTGCTTCAGGGTGCGGCCGGCATGGGCACTGTGCTGGCCCAGCTTGTCGACCAGCACCAGCGGGCGGGCCTTGTCGAGCTCGGCCATGCGCTCGGCCAGCTTGGCAAAGGGGACGTTGACGGCATCGACGATGTGGCCGTCGCGGAATTCCTTGGGCTCGCGCAAGTCCAGTACCAGCGCATTGCCGCTGTTGACCTGCTGGGTCAGCTGGTGGACGGAGATGCTGTCGCCGGCGCGGCGGTTCTCGCTCCAGAGGAACAGGCCGACGAGGGCCAGCAGGATGGATACCAGCAGCCATTGCTCGCCGAGGAAGATGAGGAACTGGGTCATGACAGGGCTCGAAAAGCGGGTCGATCAGGAGTCCGGCAGTATACACGGCTACCTTGCCACAGTGCTTTAACGTCCAGCGGTGCTTCCGTAATATAGCTTCCCCTTGCTTGCCGTTGGCGACTTCCCCCATGACCCAGCCCCCCAAACCCCTCGTGCTCGTGATCCTCGACGGTTTCGGCTACCGCGAAGAAAAGGAGGACAACGCCATCGCCGCCGCCCGCAAGCCCGTCTGGGATGCCCTGTGGCGCGACTGCCCGCACAGCCTGGTCTCCGGTTCCGGGCTGGATGTCGGCCTGCCGGACGGCCAGTTCGGCAACAGCGAGGTCGGCCACATGACGCTGGGCGCCGGCCGCATCGTCTGGCAGCAGCTGACGCGTATCGACAAGGACATCGCCGACGGCACCTTTTTCCACAACCCGGCCTACTGTGCGGCCATTGACCAGGCGGTCGCCGCCGGCAAGGCCGTGCACGTGTGGGGCCTGCTCTCCCCGGGCGGCGTGCACAGCCACGAGAACCACATCCTGGCCATGCTCGAAATGGCCGTGCAGCGCGGCGCGAAGCAGGTCTACCTGCACGCTTTCCTCGATGGCCGCGACACGCCGCCGCGCAGCGCCGAGGCCTCGATCCGGCTGGCACAAGACAAGCTCGATGCCCTCGGTACCGGCCGTTTCGCGTCGATCTGCGGCCGCTACTACGCCATGGACCGCGACAAGCGCTGGGAGCGGGTCGAACCCGCCTATGACCTGCTGACCCAAGGCGTGGCCGACTACCGCGCCGCGACCGCCGCCGAGGGCCTCGCGGCCGCCTATGCCCGCGCCGAGAATGACGAATTCGTCAAGCCGACCGTGATCGGCGAACCGGTGACACTGGACGATGGCGACGTGGTGATCTTCATGAACTTCCGCGCCGACCGCGCCCGCCAGATCACGCGCGCCTTCACCGATCCCGGCTTCAGCGGTTTCACGCGCAAGAAAACGGTCGCCCTCGGCAGCTTTGTGCAGACAAGCGAGTACGCCGCTGACATCCCCGCGCCCTGCGCCTACCCGCCGGAATCCATGAGCAACTCACTCGGTGAATACCTCGGCAAGCTCGGCAAGACGCAGCTTCGCATCGCCGAGACCGAGAAATACGCCCACGTCACCTTCTTCTTCAGCGGCGGCCGGGAGGAGCTGTTCCCCGGCGAAACGCGCATCCTGGTCGACTCGCCCAGGGTCGCCACCTATGACCTGCAGCCGGAAATGAGCGCCTACGAAGTGACCGACAAACTGGTGGCAGCGATCGGCAGTGGCCAGTACGACGTCATCATCTGCAACTATGCCAACGGCGACATGGTCGGCCACACCGGCGTGTTCAGTGCGGCCGTGAAAGCGGTCGAGGCACTGGACCAGTGCCTGGGTCGGGTGCGCGAGGCCGTGCTGGCCGCCGGCGGGGAATGCCTTATCACCGCTGACCACGGCAACTGTGAACAGATGCACGACCACGATGCCCACCAGGCGCATACGCAACATACTTGTGAACAGGTTCCGTTTTTGTATATCGGTCACCGTTCTGTGCAGATCCGCGATGGTGGTACACTCGCCGACGTTGCACCCAGCATGCTCGCGTTGCTGGGCTTGCCCCAGCCTGCCGAGATGGGCGGCCGCAACCTGTTGTCCATCGGCTGATGCGCTGCGAACCACGAAGGAGACGCATTGAATGAAGACTCGCCACCTGGTCCTGGCAGCAGCCATCGCCGCCATCGCCTGCACTGGCGCCTCAGCCGAGGCCGTCAAGAAGACGCCGGCCCGCAAGGACAAAGCCGCCGCCACCCAGCAGGTCTCGGCCTTTGACTACGAGCAGAAGATTGCCGAAATGCAGAAGTCGATTGACGAGCTGCGCACGGAAATCGACAAGATCCGCGCCGAACGCAATGCGCTGCAGGCGAAGCTGGAGCAGTCGGATCGCGAGATCGCCAACCGCATGAAGCAGATCGAGCAGATCAAGCGGAAGCTGGCCGAGAAGCAGAAAGCCGCCGCTGCCCTGCAGGCAAAAAAAAAGAAGTGAGCCAATCGATTGCCGGTCAGCGTGAGCAGATCGGCAAGCAATTGCGCGCCCTCTACCAGGCAGGCACACGCTCACAGCTCAAGCTGCTGCTGAACCAGCAGGACAGCACCGCACTGGCACGCAACCTCCGCTACTACGACTATCTGTATGCTGCCCGGCGTGAGCAGATGCAGGTCTATGTCGAGGCCATCCACCGCTTCAATGCCCTCGAGCAGGAAATCACCACGGCGGTCTCCGCCCTGCAAGCCGAACAGGCAACGCTGGAACAGGAGCAGGCGAACCTGGTCAGCGAGCAGGAGGCGCGCCGGCAGCTGATTGCCAGTGCCGATGCCGACCTGCAGAGCAAGGGCAGCACCCTGGAACAGATGGAGCAGGATCGCCGGGCCTTGCAGAAAGTCATCGAGCGCATCGAGCGCCAGCGCGAACTGGCACGCGCCCAGGAAGAACAGCGCCAGCGCGAGGAAGCACGCCGCCGCGAACAGGAAGCGGAACAGCAGCGCCAGCTCGCCCTGCAACAGCAACAGGAACAACAGCAGCAACAGGCCCAAACACAGGCGCAACAGGCGCAGGCCACGCCGCCGGCAGCCGAACCCGCCGCCCCGCCCCCGCAAGCACCGGAACGCCCTGCCGCGCAATCCGACTCGCCGGCCTACAGCGCAGCCGACCTGGCCCGCCTGCAGAAAACCACCTTTGCCGCGAACAAGGGCAAGCTGCCGTGGCCCGCGCGCGGCAAGCTGGTGAGCCGTTTCGGCGAACAGCGCCAGGGCAGCGTGAACTGGGACGGCCTGCGCATCCATGCCCCTGCGGGCAGCGAGGTGCGCGCCGTGTACGGCGGTCGCGTCATGTATGCCGACTGGCTGCGCGGCCAGGGCATGCTGCTGGTGCTGGACCATGGCGGTGGCTTCATGAGCCTCTACGCCCACAACGACGTGTTGCTGCGCGAACCGGGCGAATGGGTACAGCCCGGCGATGCGATTGCCCGCGTCGGCAACAGCGGCGGCGAGAAGGAGCCTGCGCTGTATTTCGAAATCCGCCAGAATGGCCAGCCGGTCAACCCGCTGCCGTGGCTCGGCAAACCCTGAGGTATTTACCATGCTGCCCGACTCCCTGCACACCGCCGAACAGACCCGCGCCCTCGACGCCGCCATCATCGCCGCCGGCACGCCCGGCATCGTGCTGATGAAGCGCGCCGCCCGCGCGGCGCTGGACGTGCTGCTGGCGCACTGGCCGGAACCAGCCGCCATCACCGTGTTCTGCGGTGGCGGCAACAACGGCGGTGACGGCTACCTGCTCGCGGCACTGGCCGCCGAGCGCGGCATCGCGGTGCAGGTGTTCGCACTGGCAGAACCGGACACACTCAGCGGCGATGCCCGCCGCGCCTGCGAGTACGCCCGCCAGGCGGGTGTGCCGGTCGAACCCTGGCAGCCGGGCGCAGTGCTGCCGGCGACGGGTGTCATCGTCGATGCACTGCTCGGCACCGGCAGCCACGGCGCCCCGCGCGGGGCTTTCGCTGCCGCGATCGACAGCATCAACAGCAGCGGCTTGCCGGTGCTGGCGATCGACATCCCTTCCGGACTCTGCGCCAACACCGGCTGTGCACCGGGTACGGCTGTGTGCGCCGGGGTGACCGTCACCTTCATCGCCCTGAAACGCGGCCTGTTCACGGCGGATGCCCCCGACCTGACCGGCGCGATTGAATACGCCAGCCTCGACGCCGACCCCGCCCTGCTGCAAACCGACAGCGACTGCGAGCTGCTCGATCTCGCCAGCCTGCAAGCCAGCTGCCTGCCGCCGCGCCCGCGCACCGCGCACAAGGGCCTGTTCGGCCATGTGATGGTGATCGGCGGCGACCATGGCATGGGCGGTGCCGTCGCGATGGCTGCAGAGGCGGCCGCCCGCAGTGGTTCAGGACTGACCAGTGCCGCCACCCGCCCGGAACATGTGGCAGCCATCCTCGCCCGGCGGCCGGAGATCATGGTATCCGGGGTCACGTCCGGCCAGGCGCTGGAACCGCTGCTGGCACGGCCATCGGTACTGGTGGTGGGCCCCGGCCTCGGCCGCCGCGCCTGGGGTGAGCAGATGCTGCAGCAGGCCACGCTCTGCGGCCTGCCGCTGGTGCTCGATGCCGACGCGCTGAACATCCTCGCCGACGGCCGCGTGGTGCGCGAAGCGCGGCGCGAGCAGTGGATCCTGACCCCGCACCCGGCCGAGGCCGCCCGCCTGCTGGGCTGCTCGACTGCCGAAATCCAGGCCGACCGCTTTGCCGCTGTGCAGGCGCTGCAGCAGCGCTATGGCGGTGTCATCGTGCTGAAAGGGGCCGGCACCCTGGTCTGCGGCCCGGATGGCAGCATCGACCTCTGTGCCGGTGGCAACCCCGGCATGGCCTCGGGCGGCATGGGCGATGTGCTGGCCGGCCTGGTTGGCGGCCTCTGGGCGCAAGGCCTTAACGCCAGCGATGCCGCCCGCCTCGGCGTCTGCCTGCACGCGGAAGCGGCGGACATGGCCGCCGCAGAAAACGGCGAACGCGGGCTGCTGGCCGGCGACCTGCTGGCGCAACTGCAACCCCTCGTCAATCCCTGACCGGACAGGGAGGGGCTGTGCGGCTATAATGTCTGCGCCGCGCCACGCGCCCCTCCTTTAGCGCAAGAGCGCCCTTCGCCCCTTTCGGGCTTACTAGCTGGGAACCATCATGACTACCGACACTACCGCGCCTGTCGCTTTCCGCGACCTGGGTCTGCCTGCTGCCATGCTCGATGTGCTGAGCAATATCGGCTACGAAACCCCTTCGCCGATCCAGGCGCAAACCATCCCGCTGCTGCTGGAGGGCCGCGACGTGCTCGGCCAGGCACAGACCGGCACCGGCAAGACCGCTGCCTTCGCCCTGCCGGCACTGGCGCGGCTCGACCTGTCCAGCCGCCACACGCAGGTACTGGTGCTGGCGCCGACGCGCGAGCTCGCCATCCAGGTGGCCGAGGCCTTCCAGACCTACGCCGCCTTCATCCCCGATTTCCATGTGCTGCCTATCTACGGCGGCGCGAGCTACACCACGCAGTTGCGCCAGCTGAAGCACGGCGCACAGGTGGTGGTCGGCACACCGGGCCGCGTCATGGACCACATGCGCCGCGGTACGCTGGACCTGTCCAACCTGCAGTGCCTGGTGCTCGACGAAGCCGACGAAATGCTGCGCATGGGTTTCATTGACGATGTCGAATGGGTACTCGAACAGACACCGCCGGAGCGCCAGATCGCGTTGTTCTCCGCGACGATGCCGCGCGAGATCCGCCGCATCGCCCAGAACCACCTGAACGAACCGGCTGAAATCACCATCCAGCTGAAAACCACCACCGCCTCCACGATTCGCCAGCGCTACTGGCCCGTCAGCGGCATGCACAAGCTCGATGCCCTGACGCGCATGCTGGAAGCGGAAGACTTCGACGGCATGATCATCTTCGTGCGCACGAAAACCGCCACCATCGAGCTCGCCGACAAGTTGCGCGCACGCGGCTACAACACCGCAGCCCTGAATGGCGACATCGTGCAGGCACAGCGCGAGCACACCATCGCCCAGATCAAGAGCGGCGCGATCGACATCGTCGTCGCCACCGATGTTGCCGCGCGCGGCCTCGATGTCGAGCGCATCAGCCATGTCATCAACTACGACATACCGACCGACACCGAAGCCTACGTGCACCGTATCGGCCGCACCGGTCGCGCCGGCCGCAGTGGCGACGCGATCCTGTTCGTCGCGCCGCGCGAGAAGCGCCTGCTGTTCGCGATCGAGAAAGCCACGCGCCAGCCGATCGAGCTGATGGAGTTGCCGTCAGCGAAACTGATCAACGACAAGCGCATCGCCAAGTTCAAGCAGGGCATCAGCGACGCGATCGAACAGGGCGGGCTCGACCTGTACCGCGACCTGATTGCGCAATACCAGCATGAAACCGGCGCGGAGCTGGACCTGATCGCCGCTGCACTCGCTGCCATCGCGCAGGGCGGCAGCGAACTGCTGCTCAGCGAAAAGGAACACCACCGTGCCACCGCCTTGAGTGATGACCGCCCGCCACGGCGCGAACGCCAGGAGCGCGGTGACCGCTGGGGCGATGACCGGCCGCGCGAGAAGCGGCCGCGCAGCGAGAAGCCGGCCCGCGACGTGGAACCGGGTATGCAGCGCTACCGCATGGACGTGGGCTATGAGCACCATGTGAAGCCGGGCAATATCGTTGGCGCCATTGCCAACGAGGCGGATCTCGACAGCAAGCACATCGGCCATATCGCGATCCACGACGACTACAGCACGGTAGACCTACCGGAAGGCATGCCAGCGGAAGTGCTGCAGATGTTGAAGAAAGTGCGCGTCGCCGGCCGGCCGATGAACCTGGCACCGCTCGGTGAAGGCAAACCGGCCAGCAAGAAAAAAACCTTCCGCGAAGACAAGCCATTCCGGGAAGACAAGCCGTTCAGCGACAAGAAGCCGTTTGGCGAAAAAAAGGCTTTTGCTGACAAAAAACCTTTTGCCGATAAAAAGCCTTTCGGCGACAAGAAGCCATTTGGTGACAAAAAGCCGTTCGCCGACAAGAAGCCCAGCGCGCGCCCGGCGACGGCGAAGCGTTTCTTTGTTGACAGCGAAACCGGCGAGATCGACGGCAACCGCGTCGATTACGTGCCTGCGGCCGACAAGAAGAAGTCGTTCCGCCCGCGCACGCCGACCGGCTCACCACCGCCGGTGCGCTACCCCAGCGACAGCAACCGCCCGGGCGGTACATCACCCGGCGGCAAGAAACCGTTCAAGAAAAAATAATCACCGGCATCAGGCGAATGGATTCGCCGCTTTGGCGCGCGCGGTAGCGCTGTCGAGGATCGCATGGCGCTCGGTGTTGTCGGCTAGCGACCAGCGGGTGATCTCGGCGGCACTGCGGTAGCAGCCGACGCAGACATCGTTTTCATCCAGCGCGCAAATGGAAATGCAGGGCGATGCAATCAGCACGTCGCTCATCGGGAACCTCTCCGGTAAACAGTCAATCGGGATCGGACAACCAGTCGGCCGGCGTGATGCGGCCGTTGGTTTTCTGCGCCAGCTGCTCGATGCCGGTCGAGATGTGCTGGCCCAGCACGCGGTTCATGAAATTGACGAGGATGATCGCCGTCACGCCCCAGATCTCGTAGCCCTGCCAGTGCCAGCAGGGCACGGCGACCGAGTGGCCATTGACGGTGCCACGGTCGGTGCGGCTGCGCTCGTCGCGCAGGAAGAACTCGAACGGCACACGGAAGATGCTGTCGAGCTCGTCAGGGTTCGGCGTGAGCGCGATGACGGGCGGGATGATGCCGACCACCGGCGTCACCTTCACGCCAAGGCGGGTGACCATCGGATCCAGCTCGCCAAGTACCTCGACCGCCGACGGCGGCAGCGCAATCTCCTCCTCGCTCTCGCGCAGGGCGGCGGCCACCACGCTGGCATCGGTCGGGTCGATCTTGCCGCCCGGCAGGGCCACCTCGCCGCGATGGGTTTTCAGGTGCGCGGCGCGGCGCGTCAGCACCAGCTGCGGCTGCGGCTCGTCGGTCAGCGCCAGCAGCACGGCCGCCGCCGTACGGAAACTGGTCTCACGCCAGTGGTCCACGGGCTGCAGGTCGGCCATCTGTTGTCGCAGGCGGGCAAGCATGGTGTCGGTTATCGCAAGCATGGGGGGCAGGGTAGCAGAGCCGCCGCATCGGCTTAAATGGGGAAAACCGTCAGGGGTTTCAAGCCCGGACCAATGGTGCTATGGTCAAAAATAACAACAATACTTAAAAGGGATGCCCCATGCGCCGCAGGAAACCGCGCCACACCGCCGCCACCCCCAACTACGCCCGCTGGCTGGCCGCTGCCCTGCTGCTGGGCGGGATGTTCACCGCGTCGGCCGCCAGCGCGGCGGACTACAGCTGGCAGAAATGGCAAGGCCTGCCCCCGGCACCGCCGTGGGAGCTGACAAACGTCATCGTAGGCACCAACGGGCTGACCAACCGCTCAGTATCACCCGGCTATGCCGCGCTGCAAATCAACAACAGTGTCCCCTATACCGCCGCCTGGACCCAGACCAGCTGCCCGATGGGCGGTATGTATTGTGTCGAGTTCAGCATCAACGGGGTTGCACAACCGACCTGCACGACGTCCTCCTGTACTGCGCCTGTTCCTGCTGGCGACAACCGCCTGCAATGGCGAGTGATCGACGGTGGCGGCCACTTCACCACCGCCGATTTGGGCGGCTTGAACTTGTCCGGCCTCGATGAAGCGGATCTCGACAATCTCCTCGACGGCGACAACTGCCCGACTGTCTACAACCCCGACCAGCTCGATAGCGATGGCGATGGCCTGGGCAATGCTTGCGACCCCGACGATGACAATGATGGCGTGATTGACAGCCTCGACAAGTATCCGCTTGACCCGACCGAATCAGCCGACACGGATAACGATGGCATCGCCAACAATGCCGATACCGACGACGACAATGACGGCTTGCCCGACAGCAGCGATAACTGCCCGCTCAAGACCAATCCCGACCAACTCGATACCGATGGCGATGCGCAAGGCGATGCTTGCGACGCTGATGACGACAACGACGGCGTGGCAGACAGCAGCGACCGGTTCCCACTGGACCCGGCCGCCGCACTCGATACAGACAGGGACGGTTTTCCCGACAGCTGGCTACCCGCTTGCGATGCTGCTTGCCAGGCGGGCTCTGGCCTGGCGCTGGACAACTGCCCGCTGGATGCCAACCCGGGCCAGCAGGATACAGATGCTGATGGCTCGGGCGACCTGTGTGATAGCGACGCCAGCATCACTGAATGGGGCAACCTTGCCGGCGCCAATGCCTACGTCTATGCCGTGGCGGCGCAGGCCAACGGCAAGAGCGTGATCGGCGGTAACTTCACCGCCGTCAATGGCACGGCCATCAACCGCATTGCCCGCCTGAACTACGACGGCACACTCGACACCAACTTCAAACCGGGTACCGGGGTGGATGGCGCTGTGTACGATGTGCTGGTGCAACCTGATGGCAAGATCCTGCTCGCCGGCAATTTCTCCATCATCAATGGTATCGTCAGGAACCGTGTGGCCCGCCTGCTGCCGGACGGCTCACTAGACACCAGCTTTGTCTACAGCAGCGGCCCGTCCGCCACCGTGTATGCGATGGCGTTGCAGGCAGATGGCAAGATCATCATCGGTGGCGATTTCACCAGTGTCAGCGGCGTGAGCGCGCCCCGCTTTGCACGACTGAACAGCAACGGCAGCCTGGACACCTACCTCAACATTGGCAATGGCGCCAACAGCTATGTCCATGCACTGGCCATCCAGGCTGATGGCAAGATCCTGCTGGGCGGCAATTTCACCATTGTCCAGAACACGTCACGCAACCGTCTCGCCCGACTGGGCAGCGATGGCTGGCTGGATACCGACTTCAATGCCACTGCCGTGGGCAGCACAGTGCTGGATATCGCCGTGCAACCGGATGGCAAGATCCTGGCCGGCACTCTTAACGGTGCAGTGAAACGGCTTAACAGTGATGGCAGCGAGGACACCAGCTTCAATACCGGCACAGCTGGCGATGGCGCCGTCTATGACATCGAACAGCAATCTGACGGCCGGCTGCTGGTTGCTGGCAATTTCACCCACTGGAACGGTGCTGCACACAATCGCCTGGTGCGCCTGTTACCGGACGGCAGCATCGACAGCAGTTTCAGCAGTGGCAGCGGCGCCAACGCAGTGATCTATGCCGCCGTGCAGCACGCCAATGGCATGTTCGTCTTCGGCGGTGATTTCACGCAATACAACGGCACAGCCCGCAACTATGTCCACGGCATCTACACCTGGGCCGATACCGACCTGGACGGCGTCGACAACAAAGTCGATGCCTATCCGTACAACCCGGCAGAATGGGCAGACAGCGACAACGACGGTCTAGGTGACAACGCCGACCTTGATGACGACAACGACAGCATGCCGGATTACATCGACGCCGCCCCGCTGGATGCCGGCATCAACAATGAAGCCACCCTGCCGCTGGACGGCGGCTACAAAGGCAGCCAGGTCCAGGAAACGCAGGCCACGCAGTAGGGGCGGTTCGCGAACCGCCCCTACTAATAAATCACACGACCGCTCGCGGCATAGTTGCAGGCGCGCGGCGCGATCCACCGGCTCACGCCACTGCTGCGCGAGCGGCACAATCCAGTCGGGCAGTGTCAGCTGGATATCCATGCAATAGTCCGCCGTGTTAGCGACAGTGTAGTCAGTCAAACAGGCTTTTGAGGCTCGCCATCGTGTCGCGCGCCTTTTTCGCCTGCTGTTCCGGCGGCAATGCGTGGCCGCCACCCTCGCGTTGCAGGTCTTCGGCCGGCAATTCGTCGAGAAAACGGCTCGGCGTCGGCTCGGCCACCTGGCCATACTGCTTGCGCTTCTGTGCCAGCGTGAGCGTGAGCGTGCGCTGCGCGCGGGTGATGCCGACGTAGGCCAGCCGCCGTTCTTCCTCGATCTGGTCGGTCTCGATGCTGTTGCGGTGCGGCAGCAATTCTTCCTCCCAGCCGAGGATGAACACGTGCGGGAACTCGAGGCCTTTGGCGGCATGCAAGGTCAGCAGCTGCACGCGATCGAAGTCTTCCTCTTCTTCCTGCCGCTCGAGCAGGTCGCGCAGGATCAGCTTGCTGATCGCATCCTGCAGCTGGTCGTTGCCGTCGCGCGTGCTATCGGTGTCTTCTTCCTCACTGATAGTGAGTGAACGGCCGAGCGATTCGATGAGGTAACGCACGTTGTCCATGCGCCGCTCGGCCATGTTGGCACTGGACGAGTTCTGGTGCAGCCACGCCTCGTAACCGATATCGTCGATCATCTCGTTGATCACATCAACCGGGTTCTCGCTCGCACAGCGGCGGCGAATGCCGTCCATCCAGTGCACGAACTGGCGCAGGCGCTCGAGCGGCTCGCCATTCAACACAGCTTCAATGCCGATCTCGTTGATCACCTGGCTCAGGCTGCCGTCGCGGTTCTGCGCATACAGGCCGAGTTTTTCCAGGGTGCCGGGGCCGATCTTGCGCCGCGGCACGTTGATGATGCGCAGGAAGGCATTGTCATCATCCGGGTTGGCCAGCAGGCGCAGGTAGGCCATGATGTCCTTGATTTCCTGGCGCGAGAAAAACGAGGTGCCGCCGGTGATGTTGTACGGCACCTGCAACTGCTGCAGGTGCATCTCCAGCAGGCGCGCCTGGTGGTTGCTGCGGTACAGCACGGCGTAGTCGCGGAACTGGTCGCGCCGCTGCAGGCGCTGCGCCAGTATTTCCGTCGCCACCCGCTCGGCTTCGGCTTCCTCGTTGGCGCAGTGGATGATGCGGATCGGGTCACCAAAACCAAGCTCGCTCCACAACTGCTTCTCGAACTCGTGCGGGTTGTTGGCAATGAGCTGGTTCGCCGCTTTCAGGATGCGGCCACAGGAGCGGTAATTCTGCTCCAGCTTCACCAGCTTCAGCGCGCGGTAATCCTTGGCCAGTTGCGACAGGTTTTCCGGCCGCGCGCCGCGCCAGGCATAGATCGACTGGTCATCATCGCCGACCACCGTGAGCCCACTGCGGTCACCGACCAGCAATTGCACCAGGCGGTACTGGCAGGAGTTGGTGTCCTGGTATTCGTCCACCAGCAGGTAGCGGATGCGCCGGTGCCAGCGCGACAACACCTCCGGGTTGTTCTCGAACAGCTGCACGGGCAGCATGATCAGGTCATCGAAATCCACCGCGTTATAGGCTTTCAGTGCGCGCTGGTAGCGCTCGTACAGCATGGCCAGGTTCAGCTCACCCGGTGTCGCTGCGCGGCTCACCAGTGCAGCCGGCGCCTGCAGGTCATTCTTCCAGTTCGAGATTGTGTTCTGCGCCAGCTCGACGTACTCGTTGTCGACGTCGCCGCTCTTCAGCAGCAGTTCGCGCAACAGTGCCTGCGCATCCTGCTGGTCGAAGATCGAGAAGCCGCTCTTGTAGCCGAGGGTCGGCAACTCGCGGCGGATGATATCGAGGCCCAGCGAATGGAAGGTGGAGACCTGCAGCCCGCGCGCGTCGCCACCCAGCAACTTGCCGACGCGCTCCTTCATCTCCCTGGCGGCCTTGTTGGTGAAGGTCACGGCGGCGATATGGCTCGCCTTGTAATGGCACTCGCGGATGAGGTAGGCGATTTTCTCGGTGATGACACGCGTCTTGCCGCTGCCGGCACCGGCCAGCACCAGCAATGGGCCGTCGATATAGCGCACCGCTTCGCGCTGGCGCGGGTTGAGGGTGGGCAGGGAACTCATCGATCAGGGCATACCGGCAGGGGGCTGCGTATTTTACCAGCTTGGCACCCGCCCCTCACGGCGTAAGATGCGAACCAGTGAACGCCGACCCCAGGAGAGTTGTCATGCGCTTTGCCTTCCACGCCACCATGTGCCGTACCGACCACTACCTGCCCCAGGCCCAAGCCTGCGAGGAGCTGGGCTTCCACGGCTTCACCTTCCCGGACAGCATCTGCTACCCGCAGGTGGCCGAGACCAAGTATCCCTACAATGAGGACGGCTCGCGCAACTTCCTCGAGGGCACCCCGTTCCTGGAGCCCTTCTGTGCCATCCCGTGGCTGGCCGCCGTGACCCAGCGCCTGCGCTTCACCACCAGTGTGGTCAAGCTGCCGATCCGCAACCCGGTGCTGGTGGCCAAGCAGACCGCCACCGTGGCCTGCATCACCAACAACCGCTTTGCGCTGGGCGTGGGCCTGTCGCCGTGGATCGAGGATTTCCAGATCTGCGGTGAACGCTGGGAGAGCCGCGGCCCGCGCATGGACGAGATGATCGCGATCATCCGCGGCCTGATGACCGGCGACTACTGCGGCAGCGACACGCCGAACTACCAGATCCCGGCCTGCAAGATCTGCCCGGTGCCCGACCAGCCGGTACCTATCCTGCTCGGCGGCCATGCCGATGTCGCCCTGAAACGCGCCGCGCGCATCGGTGACGGCTGGATCCACGCCGGCGGCACCTACGAGACGCTGAAACCGTTGATCGAGAAACTGAATGCTTTCCGCAAGGAATACGGCACCGATAACAAGCCGTTCGAGATCCACGCTATCAGCGCCGATGCGTTCAGCGTTGACGGCGTGAAGCGACTGGAAGACCTCGGTGTGACTGAATGCATCGTCGGCTTCCGCAACACCTACACCGGCGAGCCGGACGACAAGACCATCGAGCAGAAGATCGGCATGCTGAAGTGGTTTGCCGACAACATCATCGCCAAGACTGGCGATCCGGCGTGAGTCGAAAAACAAACATAAAAGGATATTGGTATGGATAATAAAAAAATTGCTGTAGTTTCTTTATTGGTGCTTGCACTGGCAGGCTGCACATCGACTCCGGTTCGCCTTACGCAAACCAGCGCAGAAGATCTTGCAGAATACGACTACAAAAAGCTTCCGGAAATGACAACCGGAGCGGCAAGCTTCGCCTTGTTCTTCCTCATCCCCATAAAAGCCGGATCGTGCGAGGTACGCGCGCGAAACGAGATGCTGAAAAGATCAGGTGCTGATGACATCATCAACCCTTCTCTTTCATCAAGCTATGTATGGACGCCTGCCGGGGCAATACACCGGGTAAAAATCACTGCCACACCGATCATTATTAACAAAAAGAAGAAGCGCAGCTGACTTTCTGCAGAACAACCCAGTAAAAGGACATTTAAATGCGTACATTTTTCATTTTGGTGATTGCCTCGATACTTGCAGGCTGCTACAGCAATCCGGTAAAACTCAGCGAAACCGATATTGAAGACCTTCCTAACTACAGTTATGAAAAACTTCCCAAGAAATCTATATCAGCAAGCGGATTTATCCTGTTTGATATCATTCCTCTGGGAATGACCGGCAGGGAAAAGCGGGCCAGACAAGCAATCATTGAGCAATCTGGTGCAGATGACATCATCAATCCGGCCATTTCCTCTGCTTTCAGGTGGACGCCGATTGGAAGCGTTTACACCATAACCATCACGGCGACCCCAATTAAAAAAGGTGGCATGGTCGACCTTGCTACCGATGCGAAATAATTACTTTATGAGTGATCATCGGACAGAATCCCGAAGCAAGCGGGCAGACAAACCGGAAGAAGTGGCTTTCGAGATCCTAGCAGCCTGAGGCAGCCGGGCGACCAGCAGGTCGCCCTTACTGCTCGACAAACACCAGCTTGCCGGTATCAAACCCCGCCACCTTGGCTTTCTCCACCAGCGCATCCTTCACGGCCGGCGCCAGCTGCGGCGTGCGCGACAGGATCCACAAATAGGATGTATCCGGGCCGCTGATTAACGCGTACTGGTAGTCGTCATCCAGCGCCATCACCACATACGAGCCGTAGAACGGGCCGAAGAACGATACTTTCAGGTAGGCCTCGTCTGCATTGTTGACGAAATACGCCTTGCCTTCGGCTGCTTTCCATTCGCCTTTGGCGGCATCAAAGCCGCGGTTCAGCACGCGCACACCGCCGTCATCCCGCAACGAATAGTCGGCGGTGACTTTCGTCAAGCCGCGCTCGAAGGAATGGTCGAGCCGCGCAATCTCGTACCAGGTACCGAGGTAGCGCTGCAGCTCGAAACCGGTGACCGGTTGCACGGTATCCGGCTTGCCAACGCAGCCGGCGAGCAGCAGGCAGCAGATAATGAGCAGATTGCGCATGGTCATGTTCCTCCCGTCCAATTTTCCTTACATTAGAAAGATAAACACTGGAGGACAACACGCATGAACCGCAAGTCTGCTTCGCTGCTGGCCATGACGCTCGCACTGTGTAGCCTGCCGCCGCTGCATGCTGATGACGCGCAACGGGTGGCAGAGACCCGTGCGGTGGCGCTGGCCATGCCGAAAAACCTGCTGGATGTGCTGCAAGAAGAAATGGCGAAAGGCGGCCCGGTCGGCGCGATTGCCGCCTGCCGCGAACGCGCACCGCAAATGGCGGCAGAGGCAGCCGCAAAAACGGGCTGGCAGATCCGCCGTGTGAGCCTGAACAACCGCAATCCGAAAGCGGTACCGGATGACTGGGAGCGAGCAGCGCTACAGGAATTTGACCGCCTTGCCGCTGCCGGCACCGATCCCGCCACGCTGGAAAAACATGAAACGGTGGTGATCGACGGCAAAAGCACTTACCGCTACATGAAAGCGCTGCCGGTGCAGCCGTTGTGCCTGACTTGCCACGGCAGCGCGACCGATATCCCCGCCGATGTGCAGGCCACGCTGAAAACACTCTACCCGGACGACAAGGCCACCGGTTATATGGCCGGCCAGATCCGCGGCGCGATCACCATCAAACGGCCGTTGTGAATCAGGCGAGCCGCTTCAGCGCTTCTTCCTTCGCCCACTTGTAGTCAGGCTTGCCGCTCGGCGAACGGGCAATCTCGTTGACGAAGAACACGCGCCGCGGCAGCTTGTAGCGCGCAATCTGCTTGCTGCAGGCTTCCTGGATCGACTCCAGTGTCGGCTCGGCAAAACCGGGGCGGATGCTGACCAGCGCCGTGACGCAGCTGCCGAAACGCTCATCCGGCGTGCCAACCACCAGCGTATCCACCACCGCCGGGTGCGCCTTGATCGCCCCTTCCACTTCTTCCGGGAAAATCTTCTCGCCACCGGAGTTGATGCACAGTGAACCGCGGCCAAGCAGCGTCAGCGTGCCATCCTCGTTGGCGCGCACCTTATCACCCGGTATCGCATAGCGCTTGCCGTCGGACGCGGTGACGTAGGTTTTCTTCGTTTTTTCCTCGTCCTTGTAATAGGCGAGCGGGATATTGCCGCCGCGCGCCAGCCAGCCCTCGCGGTCGCTGTTCAGCGGGATGAGGTTGAAATCGTCGTCGAGCACGGCGATATCCGGCCCCGGCGCAACGCGCGGGCCGCCGGCATCTTTCTCGGCGCCGCCCTTGCTGTGCACGGCAGCACCACAGTAACCGACTTCACTCGCGCCGATGTTGTCCATCACCAGCGCATTGGGGAATTTCTCGCTGAAGGCATCTTTCAGCGACGGCGAGAAAATTGCAGCGGAGCTGGCAATCACGAACAGCGATGACAGGTCATACGCCTCGCCGCGCTTTTCCTTTTCAAGCAGCGCATCCATCAGCGGCCGCGCCATCGCGTCGCCGGTGATCAGCATCACGTTCACTTTCTCGCGGCCGATGGTGTTCCAGACGTTGTCAGCATCGAATGACTTGCGATCCGTCAGCACGACGGTGGCGCCTTCGAGCAGCGCACGCAATGCTCCCCACTGTGCAGCGCCGTGCATCAGTGGCGCGAGCTGCAGCGAACGCATCGGGAAGGCATTGGGCTGGATGCAACGATCCGCCATGACCTCGGCCGAGGCGATCGGCTGGCCAGTGCCCATGTCGAGGCCGCCACCAAGCGCCATGATCACGTCTTCCTGGCGCCATACCACGCCTTTAGGCATACCGGTGGTGCCGCCGGTGTACAGCACGTAGAGATCATCGGCGCTGCGATCGACGGTGAGCGGCTCTTCGGATTGCTGCGCGGCGACCGTCGCGTAATCGACGGCGTCAAGCCCATCGAGCGCGGCATTGCTGCCATCCTCGATCGCGACATACGTCGTGAGTTGCGGCAGGCTGGCCTTGCTCGCGGCCAGCAGCGGCGCAAACTGGCGCTCGAACACGATGGCTTTCACGTCCGCATCGTTGAGCAGGTAGTACAGTTCTTCCTCGACATAGCGGTAATTGATGTTGATCGGCACCGCGCACAATTTGTAGCAGGCCAGCATGGTTTCCACCCATTCCAGCCGGTTGTAGGCGTAGATGGCAACGTGGTCGCCCTTGCCGATCCCCTGGCTGGCCAGGTAGCGTGCCATGCGGTTGGCGCGGCGATCGAAATCACCGTAGGTCAGGCGCGCCTCGCCGCAGATGATGGCCTCGCGCTCCGGCACATTCTGCGCAACGCGTTCGAAGATACTGGCGACATTGAATTCCATGGTGACCTCGGCTGCTGTCAGGGCAATCATTGTGGCAAATCCAGCCGGGGACTATAGCCAAATCCTCCACCCTGCTCCACCGGAAATCGGTAAGATGGCCCGTACGTCGGGCTGAAGGAGAACCCCATGCGCGAACTGTTCCGCATCCACGGCTTCACGCCCTATGTGGCGATGCTGTTCCTCAACGCCTTTGTCGACCTCGGCCACAAGATCGTCATCCAGAACACCGTGTTCAAGATCGAGGATGGCACCACGCAGAGCGCGCTGATCGCCGTCGTCAACGCCCTGATCCTGCTGCCGTTCATCCTGCTGTTCTCGCCCGCCGGGCACATCGGCAACCGCTACCCGAAACCCCGCGTGATGCAGGTAGCCGCCTGGGCTGCTGTGGCCGTGACGCTGGCCATCACAGCCTGCTACGCCCTGGGCTGGTTCTGGGCCGCCTTTGCGCTGACGCTGGTGCTGGCCGGCAAGAGTGCGTTCTACTCGCCCGCCAAGTACGGCTACATCCGCGAGATTGCCGGCACCGACAACATTGCCGCCGGCAATGGCATCGTACAGGCCGCCACCACTATCGCAATCCTGTCCGGCATGTTCGTGTACTCCTTCCTGTTCGAGCGGCAGCTCGCCGCGCACGGTTCGCCGACGGAAGCCGCCGCGATGCTGCAACTGATGGTGCCGCTCGGCTGGCTGCTGGTAGCCAACAGCGTGGTGGAGCTCGTACTCGCCTATCGCCTGCCGCTCTGCGCGAGCGATGGCGGCACGGCTGAACATTTCTCGCTGCGCGACTACACGTGCGGCCATTACTTGCGCCGCAATATCGCGACGATCCGCGAACAGCGCGTGATCTGGCTGTCGATCGTCGGCCTGGCCACCTACTGGGGACTGGCCCAGGCGCTGATCGCCGTGTTCCCGACCTTTGCCGAGGAGCGCTTGCAGCAGCACAACACCGTCGCGATACAGGCGATGCTCGCGGCGACCGGCATCGGCATCATGCTCGGCTCACTCATCGCCGGGCGCGTGTCGCGCCACCATATCGAGACCGGCCTGATCCCCATCGGCGCAGTCGGTATTGCCGGCTGCCTCGGTATCCTGCCGACACTCGACAGCACCGTCTCTATCTCGCTGCTGATGTTGGCGATCGGCATTGCCGGTGGCCTGTTCGTCATCCCACTGAACTCGCTGATCCAGTACCAGGCAAGCGGCGACAGGATCGGCACCATACTCGCCGGCAACAACTGGGTACAGAATGTGACGATGCTCGCCTTCCTCGTCGTGACGGCCACGGCATCGTGGACCGGCCTCGACAGCGCCGGCATGTTCGTGCTGCTGACGCTGGTGGCCGTGATCGGCGCCGGTTATACCGTATCGCAGTTGCCGCAATCGTTCGTGCGCATCCTGTTCAGCATCCTGTTCCGCGGCCTGTACCGCATCGATGTCAGCGGTTTCGACCGCATCCCGCGGCGCGGTGCCGTGCTGTTGCTCGGCAACCACATCAGCTGGATCGACTGGGCAATGGTACAGATCGCCTGCCCGCGCCCGATCCGTTTCGTCATGCAACGCGAGATCTACAACCTCTGGTTCCTCAAACCGTTTCTCAAGGCTTTCGGTGCGATCCCGATTGCCAGCGGCAACAGCAAGAGCGCGCTGCTCGAGATCAACCGCCTGCTGCAGAACGGCGAAGCGGTGTGCCTGTTCCCGGAAGGCGCGATCAGCCGCAACGGCCAGCTCGGCGAATTCCGTCACGGTTATGAACGCACGGTGACCGATGTGGATGGCAGCATCGTGCCGTTCTACCTGCACGGCCTGTGGGGCAGCCGCCTGTCGCGCGCCAGCAGCAAGCTCGGCGAGAACCGCTCGCGCGGCCTCAAGCGCAACATCCTCGTCGCGTTTGGCGAGCCGCTGCCGATCGACACAAAGGCCGAACAGCTGAAACAGGCGGTGGCGGAATTGTCGATTGGCGCCTGGCAGCAACAGACTGACTGGCTGGAGCCGATCCCGCTCGCCTGGCTGCGCACCGCCAAGCGCAATCTTGCCGCCACCAGTGTCATCGACAGCAGCGGCGCACGCTTCAGCCATTTCCGCCTGCTGGTCGCCGTGCTGTTGTTTGCCGGCCGTATCCGCCGCGCGCGTTCAGCACAGAATATCGGCTTGCTGTTGCCCACCACCAGTGCCGGCCTGATCTGCAACATGGCCGCACTGCTGGCCGGCAAGACGGTGGTCAACCTCAACTACACGGCCAGCGCCGAAGCCATCGAAGCCGCACTCGCCAAGGCACAGATCACGACCGTCTACACCTCGCGCCTGTTCGTGAAGAAACTGGAGCAGAAAGGTGTCAATGTCGAGCACATTTTCTACGACGTACAGCTCGTCTACCTCGAGGACCTGAAAGCCGGCATCAACCAGCACGAGCTGGTCGTCACAACGCTCGCCGCGCTGCTGCCGGCGCGCTGGCTGTACCGGCTGTACGGCGCGCGGCTGATCGGCAAGCAGCCAGCGCTCGACGATACCGCCGCCATCCTGTTCTCCAGTGGCAGTGAAGGCACACCGAAAGGCGTGATGCTGTCGCACCGCAATATCGTGGCGAACTGCCTGCAAGTCTCCGATGTGCTGAACACCCGCGCCGACGACGTGATTCTCGGCAGCCTGCCACTGTTCCATTCGTTCGGCCTGACTGTCACCGGCTTCATGCCGCTGCTGGAAGGCATCCCGGTGGTCTGCCATCCCGACCCGACCGACGTGCTCGCCACGGCAAAAGCAATCGCGCGCCACAAGGCCACCGTGCTGTGCGGCACGTCGACCTTCCTGCGGCTGTACGTGCGCAACCACAAGATCCACCCGCTGATGCTGCAGTCGCTGCGCATTGTCGTCGCCGGGGCGGAAAAACTGGCGCCGGATGTGCGCGATGCCTTCAAGCTCAAGTTCAACTGCGATATTTTTGAAGGCTATGGCGCCACGGAAACCACGCCAGTTGCCAGCGTCAACATCCCCGACCAGCTCGACGACCGCTACTGGCATGTGCAGCGCGGCACCAAAGCAGGCACGGTTGGCCTGCCATTGCCAGGCACTGCGTTCCGCATCGTCGACCCTGCCACATTGCAAACACTGCCGACCGGCGAGGACGGGCTGATCCTCATCGCCGGCACGCAGGTGATGCTGGGCTACCTCGGCGACCCGGAGAAAACCGCCAGTGTCATCGTCGAGCTCGACGGCCAGCGCTGGTACAAGACCGGCGACAAGGGCCACCTTGATGCGGACGGCTTCCTCACCATCGTCGACCGCTATTCGCGCTTTGCGAAAATCGGCGGCGAGATGATCTCGCTCGCAGCCGTCGAGGAAGCTGTGCAGCGCGTGCTGGCCGCCAACAGCAGCACGCCGGACTACGCCACCGAAGTGCTGGCCGTGAACGTGCCGGACGAGAAAAAGGGCGAGAAGATCGTGCTGCTGTATGCCGCCAATATCGACGAGGACGAATTGCGCCGCATGATGCTCGCCTCCGACACACTCGCACTGATGATGCCGGCCGAGTACGTGCAGCTGCCGGCCATCCCGAAACTCGGCAGCGGCAAGACCGATGGCGTTACCGCCCGGAAGCTGGCGCTGGAGGCTATCGAGTGAAAGCGGCGTAGGCAGCGCGCACACCGGTCTCGATCAGCTTGCCATCGTCGTAGCGGAAGAAATGGCGGAAATTCCGCTCGCGCTGTGCCGCCGTGAGCGGCCGGCCAAAGGCGCGGAAACGGCAGTCAAGCACATCGATCAGCCCAAAACCGCCATCCGGGCACAGCACGACATTGCCGGGATGCAATGAGCGGAAATAGATACCCTTGCGGTGCAACTGCGCGATATAGGCGCCGAGCTGCGCGACCAGTTGCTCGCTGAAACGGCCCTGCTGCAACAGGCTGCGTACGGTATCGCCGGCCAGCGGCGCATAGCGCACGGCCCAGCGCTGCAAGTGCGGGATGCGATACAAACCCTGTGGCAGCAGTGTGGCAATCCCCAGCGCACGCAACTTGTCCGCGTTGCGGCAAAAACGCACGGCCGGGTTGCGCAAGCGGGCGAGGCTGGCGCGGCGCTTGATGCGGAAGATCTTGATGTAGTCGCCATTTGCACAGCGCAGCACTTTCGGGCCAAAGCTGTCCTGCTCAACCAGCTCACAAGCGCCCAGCCACTGCTGCCAGCCCGCCGCATCCAGCGTTTGCCACGCCAACTTCATCAGTGCTGACCTGTGAGGTGGCGATGCAGCTGGATATCGATATCACTGATCATCGCGTTGGCCAGTTCCTGCTCACCATAGAACACCCCGCCAAAATTCTCGCTCTGCAGCAACTCGGCTTCCTCGTCGCTGTGCACGCGCGCAATCGAACCGATATCCGGGTTCAGCAGCCGCGCAATCGCCAGCATGCGGCTGGCACGCGCTGCATCCGGCATCGCCACAATCAGCAGCGCCGCGCGGGCGATATGCGCCTGGATCAGCACTTCCGGTTCCTGTGCGTCACCGGCCACAGCCGGCAAGCCTTTGCCGCGCAGCGTTTCGACGAAATCGCGGTTTTCCTCGACGATGACATAACGCAGGCCGCGGTCGCGCAGAGCACGGGCAATGCGGCGGCCCACGCGTCCGTAGCCGACCAGCACGACATGGTTCGTCAATTCCTCGGACGAAAACGTCATCGGCAGCACGGCGAGCGGATCATCGGTCTGTTCCAGGAAACGCGCCAGCCGCGAGCGAGAACGGATCCAGCGCTGCAACGGCTCCACTGCATGGAACACCAGCGGGTTCAGCGAGATGGACAACAGCGAACCGGCCAGGATCAGGTTCAGCCCTTCCTGCGGCAACAGGCCGAGACTGACACCGAGACCGGCCAGGATGAACGAGAATTCGCCGATCTGCGCCAGGCCCACCGATACTGTCAGGGCGGTATTCAGCGGGTAGCCAAAAACCTTGACCAGTGTGAAAGCGAGCATCGACTTGCCGAGCATGATGATGGCGAGCACCGCGAGCACACGCAGCGGGCTATCGAGCAACACATGCGGGTCGAACAGCATGCCAACCGAGACAAAGAACAACACCGAAAACGCATCGCGCAGCGGCAGCGATTCCTGCGCCGCGCGATAGCTCAGGCTCGATTCGCGCATCACGATACCGGCAAAGAATGCACCGAGGGCGAGCGACACCCCGAACAGCGCCGACGAACCATAGGCAATGCCGATCGCGGCCGCAATGACACACAGCGTGAACAGCTCACGCGAGCCGGTATGCGCGACCTGCCACAATAGCGCCGGGAACAGGCGGCGGCCTATGACCATCATCAACGCAATAAAACCGGCTACCTTGAGCATGGTCAGCAGCAGGGCTTTCGCCAGCGAAGCCCCATCACCACCGCTGCCATTGCCGCCGAGCACACCGGCCAGCGGCGGCAACAGCACCAGCACCAGCACCATGGCCAGGTCTTCCACAATCAGCCAGCCGACCGCGATATGCCCGTTCATCGCCTGCAGCTGGCCGGCTTTCTCCATCGCTTTCACCAGCACCACGGTGCTGGCCACCGACAGGCAGAGGCCGAACACCAGCGCGCCGCCCAACGGCCAGCCCCACAGGGTGGCGAGGCCGGCACCCAGCGCCGTGACCAGCGGGATCTCGATCATGGCACCGGGCAGCGCAATGCGGCGCACCGCAAACAGGTCTTCCAGCGAGAAATGCAGGCCGACACCGAACATCAGCAGGATGACGCCGATCTCGGCCAGCTGCTTGGACAAGGCCACATCGGCCACAAACCCCGGCGACGCCGGCCCGATGATAATGCCCGCCACCAGGTAGCCCACCAGTACCGGCAAGCGCAGGCGGGCCGCGACAAAGCCGAGCACCAGCGCGAGGCCGAAACTGGCGGCAATGGTGACAATCAGGGAAGGTTCGTGTGACACGCGGGACAGCTCGGCAACGGTGTGGTCGGTTTATTGTGCCGGCTGCGCGGCGCGGATGAAACTGCGGCTGTCACTCGATCGCCGCCGCTTGCAGGGCATAGCTTTTCATGCGCTGGTCCTCAAAACCGGCGAAATGGCGCGGTGTTTCCAGCAGCACCTCGACGGCCGGGTATTGCGCCAGCAGGGTCTGCGGCACCACCAGTTGCAGGCGCTCGGCCTGGCCGGCGCGATCGGCCGCAATCACCGGCTCGGCGAGGCGCTGGCCGTTGACACTGATGGCCAGCGGCAATGGATACAGCGCGGCCCGCGCAGGCAGCTGCAGGTCCAGGGTCAGCGTCGCATCGCGGTCGCCATCAGGTTTCTGCAACAGGAAGCCGGCCCGCACGGAGGCCCACGGCGCCTGCCCGGCCGGCAGCTGGCCTTCCGTTTCCGGGAAGATGCCACCCAGCAGGGCCGGCAACTGTTCGGTATCGAGCTGGCGGAAATCGATGGCCGGTCGCAGGTGCTCGCTAATGAACCGCTGCTGTTCCGCGGCCAGCACTGCCGCATCCACTGGCGGGTTCAGCCCACCGGGATGCCGGCGTGGATCATCCGGCCATTGCGCCGGCGCGAGCGGAACCCAGCCGAGTTCCGCCAGGGTACGAATGTAGTGCACGGCCAGCAACCAGTGACCGGCGCGGCTCGGGTGGCCGTCATGCGGCAGGCGGGTGTCCTTGCCTGCGAGATAGCCCGTCAGCAGGTACGGCGCTCCGCTGGAGGCTGCATGCTGCTGGAACAACTGCATGAAAAAGCCGGCATGGCGCGCTGGCAACTCGATGGCCGAGAGCAGCAAATGGCCACCGCGGGCACGCTGGAGTTCGCCCAGCCGGCCGACAGGCTCGAAGCCCTGCCGCCAGTAAGCCCGGCAGGTAGGGCAGAGGTCCGTGGTCAGGGCCGAGTAGAGACCGCCGCCAAATGGCAGCCCGGCCGTGTTGCTGAATACACCGCTGCCGACTTCGCGCCGGTCCGAGGCCCAGGCACTGGTCAAGCTGCCATCCTCGGTGACGCCACTGCTGTCGGTGATGTCGTTCTGGCAGCTGGTCATGATGATGACGTCAGGTGCATAGTCATCAATGCGCGCGGCGAGGTAGCTCGCCTCCTGCCGCATGGTCCAGCTTGGCAGGCCCACAGCCAGCGCCTCGATGCGACGACTACCCACGGTGACCTGCTGCTCGCGGTAGAAATCCTCGATCTGCTGGCAGAAACGGTCCTGTTCCGGTCCACCGGTGCCAAACACGAACGAATCACCCAGGCAGACTATGCGGAACACATCCGCCGGTTTCGGGCCATAGGGCCGGCTACTGCGCAGCCCGGCGTTGTTGGTGACGACCAGCGCCTCCTTCTCTACCACCTGCACGCCGCTGCGGGCGATGCGCCCGACCGCCGGGTCCGGCACCACGCGGAACCAGCCGGTCGCGATGCTGGCCACACTGCTGCGGATGCGTTCCCTTTCCCCGGCCGGCAGGTGGGTGGCGACCCAGGCGACCAGCTCCGGCCGCAGGGTGTCTGCCAACTGGCGCCACAAGGGGGGCAAGAGCAGGTACAGCACCAGGACGGGTACTGCCAGCAGCAAGCCCCAGAACAGCAATGTCTTTTTCCAGCCCGCTCCCGGTTCCATGCCCGACATCGCCCTCACACCGTTACCTGTTCCGCCATCGGGGCATTGTGGCCAATGCGTCCCCCTGTGGCTATACGCAGTGGCAGAAAGCCCCCCCGCTCATTACCATAGCGCCCTTGATTTTTGCCGACTTTTTGACCAGCCGTGACCGCCCCAGCCGCCATCGACACGCCAGCCCCACGCCCTGCGCCGCGCCCGCTGCGCATTGCACTGCTGGGCTACCGCAGCCACCCCTACGGCGGCGGGCAAGGCATCTACATCAAGTACCTGAGCAAGGCTCTGGTCAACGCCGGCCACCAGGTCGATGTGATTTCCGGGCCGCCCTACCCGCAACTCGACCCGCGCGTGCGCCTGATCCAGGTGCCGAGCCTGAACCTGTTCGAGAGCAAGGTGCACCACGCCTTCGCGCTGCGCCCGCAGCACCTGCTGTCCTGGGCCGACTTCATGGAGTGGTGGAGCATGCTGACCGGCGGTTTCGCCGAGGCCTACAGCTTTGGCCGGCGGGTGCGCAAGCTCCTGCGCGACCAGCGCGACCGCTACGACATCATCCACGACAACCAGAGCCTCTGCTATGGCCTGCTGGACCTGCAGCGGCAGGGCTTCCCGGTGGTGGCTACCTTCCACCACCCGATCACGCACGACCTGCGCATAGCCCTGAAGGCGGAGCCGCGCTGGTACATGCGCCTGCTGATCCGCCGCTGGCACTCGTTCCTGCACATGCAGAAGAAAGTGGTGAGGGACCTCGACCATATCGTCACCGTCTCGGCCCACTCGCGCCGCGACATCGCGCGCGATTTCCCGGTCAGCGAGAACGACATCGACCTGATCCATTGCGGCATCGACACCGAGGAATTCCGCCCGCTGCCGGACGTGGCCAAGATCCCGTTCCGCATCATGTGTACGGCTTCGGCCGACCAGCCGCTGAAAGGACTCAAGTATTTGCTGAAAGCCGTCGCCAGCCTGCGCACGCGCTACCCGCAACTGTCCTTGCTCGTTGTCGGCAAGCCGAAACCCGGCGGCTACACCGAGGGGCTGGTGCAACGCCTCGGCATCGGCGACATCGTGCAGTTCGTGTCGGGCATTTCCACCGAGCAACTCGTGCGCCATTACAACGAAGCCGAGATCGTCGTCTGCCCGTCGCTGTACGAAGGCTTCGGCCTGCCGGCGGGTGAAGCGATGTCGTGCGGCACGGCAGTGATCTCGTCCGACGGCGGCGCCTTGCCGGAAGTCGTTGGTGACGCGGGGCTGGTGGTGAAAGCCGGCAGCGAACAGGCGATTACCGATGCCATCGCCGACCTGTTCGACCACCCGGAAAAGCGCGCGCAACTGGCGCAGGCCGGCCGCACGCGCATCGAGAACACGTTCTGCTGGAACCTCGCCGCACAACAGTTCACCCACTACTACTACCGCATGCTGGGTAAGGAACAGGCAGCCGCATGATCACTGTCGATTTCGCAACGCTGGCACTGCGCAGCGGTGACAAGGTGCTGGACCTCGGCTGCGGCGAGGGTCGCCATGTCATCGGTTTCTATGTCGAGGCCGACGTGCACGCGATCGGCGTTGACCTGGGCTTCCACGACCTGCAGACCAGCGCGAAAAAGTTCGAGCCTTTCCGCGACGCGCAGAACCCGCGCAAGGCATTCCATCTCGCCTGCAGCAATGCCCTGAAGTTGCCGTTTGCCGATGGCAGCTTCGACAAGGTGGTTTGCTCCGAAGTGCTGGAACATATTCCCGACTACCACGGCGCGCTGCGCGAGATCGCGCGCATCCTGAAACCGGGCGGGGTCGCTGCCATCAGCGTGCCGCGCTACGTGCCGGAGTGGATCTGCTGGGCCTTGTCGGATGAATACCACAGCAACGAAGGCGGACACCTGCGCATCTTCAAGGAGCATGCATTGCGCCGCGAGATCGAGGCCACCGGCCTGAATTTCATCCGCCGCCACTGGGCGCATGCCCTGCACAGCGTTTACTGGTGGCTGCAATGCGCGTTCTGGCAAACGAAAGAGCGCAACTGGCTGGTGCAGCAATGGCACAAGCTGCTGGTGTGGGACATGATGGAACAGCCGCTGCTGACCAACACGCTGGAACGGATGCTGAACCCGCTGATCGGCAAGAGCGTCGTGCTGTATTTCTACAAGCCGAGTGAACAGACAGGACAGACTGCATGAGTGGCCCGTTTCTGAGCAAGGGATTCTTCCCGCACGAACTGTTGCGACCGGCGGCGGAGTACATCAGGCAGACACAGCTGGAAGACGGCTGCATTCCGTGGTTTCCCGGCAGCTATGCCGACCCGTGGGACCACACCGAAGCCGCGATGGGCCTGTCGATTGCCGGCGAATACGCCGCCGCGGAAAAAGCTTACCAGTGGCTGAAGAGCGAACAGCTGAAAGACGGCAGCTGGTGGATCCACTACCAGGATCGCGCGGTGAAGAATGACGAGCGGCGCGAAACGAATTTTGTCGCCTACGTCGCCACCGGCGTCTGGCACCACTACCTGATCACCGAGAACTATTCGTTCCTGTGCGAGATGGCCGACATGGTCGAGCATGCCATCCGTTTCGTGCTGGGCTTGCAGACCGAACACGGCGACATCCACTGGGCCGTCGACCGTCAGGGCAAGCCGATGCGCGATGCGCTGGTGACCGGCAACGCCTCGATCTACAAGAGCCTGGAATGCGCAATCAACATCTTCACCGTGCTCGGCGAGCCGAAACCGCACTGGGAAAAGGCGCGCGAGAAACTCGGCCATGCGCTGCGGCACAAGCCGGAGCGTTTCGACCGCACCTGGGAATCGAAGGCGCGCTATTCGATGGACTGGTTCTACCCGATCCTGACCGGCGCGATCGACAGCAAGAAAGTGGCCTTGCAGCGCCTCAATGCGCGCTGGGATGAATTCGTCGTGCCCGGCATGGGTTGCCGCTGCGTGTCAGACCAGCCGTGGGTGACGGTCGCGGAATCCTGTGAACTGACGATGGCCCTGCTCGCTGCCGGCGACCACGCGCGCGCCGTCGAACTGTACAGCTGGTTGCACCAGTGGCGCGATGACGAAGGCGTGTACTGGACCGGCTACCAGTTTGCCGAAGACCTGCTGTGGCCGGACGAGAAACCGACCTGGACCTCCGGCGCGATCCTGCTCGCCGCCGACGCACTGACCAACCACACCGCAGCGAGCAAGCTGTTCACGGAAGTGAACCTGCTCGACAGCGCGGAGCAACTGGAGCAGCAGCTCGCGGCCAGGCGCAAGAAGAAAGAGTAGCCGCCAGAAGAAACAGGGCGATCCGGGATCGCCCTGCGGCCTGCTACAAACCAGCCCCACTCAGTATGCGCACCAGACCGGCATCCTTCACTGGCCTGGCAGCAGGCACATCAAAGCCGGGAATGCCGATGATGAGATCGGCCTTGCCATCGCTGTTGATGTCGCCTGCACTCACCGCACCGCCGAAATAGTCTTTGGCCTGATCGCCATAGTGGATGCCAACAAACCCGAAACCGTTGCCGCTGTAGATAGATACGCTACCAGTGTCCTTGGTCACTTTCGGCACAGTAGGCGCGTCATTCTTCCATGCGCCAGCAATCACATCCGCGAAACCATCGCCGTTGACATCCCCAGCCGCCACACTGTTACCCATGCCGGCCTTGCTGGTCAGGCCGGAAATTGTGGTGAGGGTGTCACCGGTATTGCCTGCATACACAACGACTGCGCCATTGTCTTTGAACCCGCCAGTATCTGAGCCCGGCGCGCCAGCTATGACTTCGGCATCGCCATCATTATTGGTGTCGCCACTCGCAATTGACTTGCCAAGCAAAGCCTTCGCTGCCGTGCCATAACGCTGGAGCAACACATCGCCTGAGAGGCTGTAAACGATAATGCTGCCGGCGTCCTTCAACCCAGTCGACGTGTCGTCATCGTTGGGCGCGCCAACCATCAGGTCATCATCGCCATCAGCATCGTAATCACCCATTGCTACTGCCGTGCCAGCGTACGCTTTTGCAGTGCCCCCATACACGGCCAGCAGCGAGGCATAGCCATTGCCAGAAAACACATTTACGCCGCCGGCATCGACAATGCCATTAGCCGTGTCATCTTCTTTAGCTGAGCCAAGCGCAATATCGGCACGGCCATCGCCATTCAAGTCACCCAGTGCAACTGAGGAACCCAGCAGGGCTTTCGGTGAGGTGCCGGCGAAGAAATGCTTGCTGGCGCCATCTGGCCCGAACAGGATGGTGGCACTACCCTGGTCCAGATCGCCCGCCTTGGGCGCACCAACCACAACGTCGCCATAGCCATCATTGTTGATGTCGCCGTGGCCAGCTACTGCGGCACCCAGCGCGTCTTTCGCGGAATTGCCGGTGATGCTTGCCAGCTCATCGCCATTCTTGCCAGAAATAACCACAGCGCGGCCGGCATCTTTCACCACCTTGGTATCGGCTGTGGCTGGAATGTCGTAACCGGGAATGCCGATCACATAGTCACCGTAGCCGTCGCCGTTGAAGTCACCGGCAAAAGCGACGGCGCTTCCAGCCATATCCTTGCCAAGGTCGCCGGCTACGTCATCCGGCAGGGGCACGGCATCATCACAGCGGTCTCCGTTGCCATCGCCATCCCAGTCGAGCTGGCTCGCGTTGGCAACCAGCGGGCAGTTGTCGCTGCCATCAGCAACCCCATCGCCATCAGTATCATTAAACGCGTCGCAGACATCGCCCAGGCCATCACTATCCGCATCTGCCTGGTTGTTATTGGCTATTAGCGGGCAATTGTCACTGGCGTCCAGAACCGCGTCATTGTCATCGTCCGTGTCACAAGCATCCCCGGCACTGTCACCATCGTTATTGGCTTGCGTGGCATTGCTGACCAGCGGGCAGTTGTCGCTGCCATCAGCAACCCCATCGCCATCAGTATCATTAAACGCGTCGCAGACATCGCCCAGGCCATCACTATCCGCATCTGCCTGGTTGTTATTGGCTATTAGCGGGCAATTGTCACTGGCGTCCAGAACCGCGTCATTGTCATCGTCCGTGTCACAAGCATCCCCGGCACTGTCACCATCGTTATTGGCTTGCGTGGCATTGCTGACCAGCGGGCAGTTGTCGCCACCATCAGAAACGCCATCACCGTCGGTATCAAGGTTGCTGAAACTGTCACACACATCACCCTGGCCATCAGCATCCGAATCAGCCTGGTCTGTATTGGAATTGAACGGACAGTTATCGCTAGCGTCCGCCACCATGTCATTGTCGTCGTCAGTGTCACAGGCATCGCCTTGTCCATCGGCATCCCAGTCAGCCTGGTCGACATTGGCATTCAATGTACAGTTGTCACTGCCATCCACCAAACCATCATTATCATCATCCGTGTCGCAAGCATCGCCTTGCCCATCGCCATCCGTGTCAGTCTGCAGGGCATTGGCCACCAGCGGGCAGTTATCGCTACCATCTGCCAGGGCATCATTGTCATCGTCGGTATCGGCATTGTTGCCTGTACCATCAACATCGTTATCGGCGGATTCTGTTGCATCCAGCGGGAACGCATCTGCTGCATCCAGCACCGTGTCATTGTCATCATCGGTATCAGCATTGTTACCGGTACCGTCACTGTCTGTGTCCAGCCACTCTGCCGGATCTGCCGGGAACGCATCCTCGGCGTCAGGCACACCGTCTCCATCGGCATCGGCAAAACTCACCCACTTTGCCACATAAGCAGACACCTGCCCGCCGGCAGCGTTAAATGACCCACCCACGTACAACCTGCCGCTCGCATCCACATCCAGTGCATTGACAGCATTATTTACCCCACTACCCAAAGCACTCCAGGCACTGCCGTCCCACTGCGCAACACGGCTGGCACTGAGCCCGTCTGCCGTATTGAAAAGGCCTCCCGCATACAACTTGCCATCGGCATCGACGGCCAGTGCATTGACTGAGCTATTCAGGCCGGTAGCCAGTGCGCTCCATGCACTGCCATTCCAGCGCGCAATCCGGTTCGCCGTAACACCGCCCGCTGACGAGAAAGTGCCGCCTGCATAGACAAGACCGCTGCCATCCACAGCCAGGGCGAACACCGCGTTATTCATTCCTGTTCCGAGTGTATTCCAGGCACTGCCATCCCAGCGGGCAATGTAATTCGCGCCCGCACCACCGGCAGACATAAATAGCCCACCCGCAAAAATATTGCCGCTACCATCGACGGCAAGGGCCATTACCGGACTATCCGTTCCGCTACCCAAGGCATACCATGCGCTGCCATCCCAGCGGGCAATGTAATTCGCACTGACACCGCCTGCCGCGGTAAACGACCCTCCCGCATAAAGATAATCGTTGTCATCCACCATCAGGGCAGAAACGGTGTCATTCAGGCCAGTACCCAATGCAGTCCACGTGCCGCCATCCCACATAGCAACGTAATTCACCGTCACTCCACCCGCCGTTGCAAACTGGCCACCGGCATACAGCTTGCCGCTGCTGTCTACCGCCAGCGCCGACACGCGACCACTCATGCCATTGCCCAGCGGAATCCATGAACTGCCATCCCATTGCGCGATGTAATTTGCTGTCACCCCACCTGCCAAGGTGAACAAACCACCTGCATATACCTGGCCACCGCCATCTACCGCCAGCGCGTACACTGCGCCGTTCATGCCACTGCCGAGTACACTCCAGGCACCGCCATCCCACTTGGCAACATAATTCGTCGCCAACCCCCCAGCCGTCGCAAATTGCCCGCCCGCAAAAACATTGCCACTGGCATCAGCCGCCAAAGCTGACACTGCACCACTCATTCCGCTGCCCATGCCACTCCAGGTGCTGCCATCCCAGCGGGCAATATAATTCGCGCCAAGGCCGTCTGCCGTGGTAAATGATCCTCCCGCCACCAAGCCACCGAATTCATCCTTGGCCAGAGCAGAAACTGTATTGTTCATCCCGCTGCCCAGTGCTCCCCATGTCGTACCACCAACACTACCGCCGAACAGTACTGCCACACGGTTTGCACTCACCCCGCCCGCCATGGTGAAAGAACCCCCCGCATACAAGTCAATGCCATCTTTCGCAAAGGCATACACGACACCGTTCATGCCAGTGCCAACGGCGTTCCACGCAGAACCGTCCCAACGGGAAACATAATTCGCCCCAACACCACCGGCTGTGGTGAACTGCCCTCCAGCAAACAAGTCACCACTAGCAACTACCGTCAGGGCATAGACAACATTGTTCATTCCTGTACCAAGACCACTCCATCCACTGCCATCCCAACGCGCGATGTAATTCGCACTCACACCACCCGCTGTAGTGAAAAATCCCCCGGCATAGAGATTGCCGCTGCCATCGAGGGCCAGTGCATTCACTGGACTGTTCATTCCTGTGTGCAGCGCATTCCATGCACTGCCATCCCAGCGCGCTATGCGACTGGCTGCCACACCACCTGCCGTGGTGAATTGCCCACCCGCGTAGAGATTACCGCTACCATCCACAACCAGCGCTGAGACGATGCCATTCATACCGGTACCCAGTGCACTCCATGCGCTGCCATCCCATTTCGCAATCGAATATACCGTTACACCGCCCGCCTTGGTGAAACTGCCACCAATATAGAGCGCACCGTCAGCATAAGTTGCCGCACTCACAGTGCCATCTACCCCCGGTGACTGCCCCATGCTGTACCAGTTCTCATCCCCTACTGTCGGGTCTATCGTCAACGGGTATTGTGCTGCACGATCATCTACAGCAATGGTGATGGTATTGTTGGCCACCTGCATGGAGGCGGGTACAAGCGCGTTATTGCTATCCGTTACTTTCAGGTTGTTGTAAGTCAACCGCCGACCGCTGTGGAGCGCAATCACGGCAGCGTCATCTTTCTGTTGTGCTATTGCACCGATCACGGCTAGCTGCACTTGCAGCCTGCCCGAACCGGCCGGTTTGACCGGAATAATGAAATCCTGGCGGATACCATCATTGGTGTTGCTGAATTTTTCCGCGATACCACTGGCGCGGGTGTGGAACACCACATCACCATCGCGATAGAGCCTTGCCGAGGGCGCCGGCTGCAAGGCTCCCTCGCGCCCCCACTGTGCGAGCTGCAAACCGAAGCCACCCTTGCCGGCACTATGGCCGATGGAATCAAACTGCACACCCTGTGCACTGACCAGCGCCGATACCGTCTGCATACTGTTTTTCAGCAAAAAGCTGCCACCAGCCTGCTGCTCGGTGAGAAACTGGCCTGGTTTTGCCTGCTGATCCAGCAATTCATTGAATCCGGCGGAGCCGATCGCGCCACCGGCAACTGTCTGCACCTCGACTGTTGATGGCATGGCTGAGGACATGGCAGACACCACCAGCAACCAGCAGGTGACCAGGGCCCGGTTCAGACAGCTGCGCATACAAATCTCCTTTGTTTATCGTTATTCAGGCTATTGTAGCTGTCTTTTCACACCCATTGTGTGAAGCTCGTCACGTTTTTTGTTGCCATTCATCCGGGTCGGGCTACTGCTCCGGACGACCTTTCATCCCCCACCAGCCTTTTCCTTGTCTGGTTTTTTCTGTGTTTTTGCCGGCTTTTTCTTCTTTTTCTTTATTTTCTTCTTCGCCGGCTTGTCACTGACGCGCGCATTGCGTTCCGCCGTGTAACTGTCCTCGATCAGCACCACCTGCGGACCCGTGCTGCCAGGCTTGGCCTTGGCTTTGCCTTGTGCCAGGCGCGCACGCACGGCGCTGCTGTCGAGCGGCGTATTCTCGACCAACTCCAGCGGCTCAGCCATGACACCTTCCGGGCACGGCTGGTTGGTGAATTGCGGTGGGGCATCGGCTTGCACACAGCGGCTGATGCCGCTCGCCTGTGCCGCCGCGGTGGACACAAGGAAAAAAACCGGAAGAAAAAAGTGACGCAAAGACATACACACCTCCTTGTTGTGACATGCTGACTGTTCCCTGTCATGGCGCCATCAGGCGCGCGGCCATTATAGCGACAAGCCGCGGGCAATAAAAAAGGCGCCACAAGGGCGCCTTTCCTGCCGTCACTGTGCCATCAGGCCGCTTGCAGGGCCTTGTACACTTCGTCTTTCAGGCGCAGGCGCTCGGCTTTCAGCTTGTGCATATGGTCATCGTCATACCCTTCGGCACCTTCCTCGGCGCGACAGATGTGCTTGTCCACTTCCTCGTACTGCTCGGCGAGCTTGGCAAAATGGGCATTGTTCATTTTCAGGTCATGGATGCGCTCGCGCAGTTCCGGGAATTCCTTGATCAACGGATGGTGTTCAACGTGCATGGTTCTGTCCTCACTACAAAAAAGTGCATGGCACCATTCTAGGGTGGTGCCATTCGATGGGCTTGCGGCAGATCAATCCGGCATGAACGCTGTCAGGACGTCGTTCAGGAACAGGAATCCCTGCGGGGTGGTCACGAGCCGGGCGGCATCATCCGCCACCAGACCCCGGCGGCGCAAATCCTGCCACACTGGCCGGATGCAGTCGAGCGAAAGCCCGGTCCTGTCGGCAAACAGGCCCTCCGGCACCCCCTCGACCAGCCGCAGCGCATTCAGCATGAACTCGAACGGCAACTCAGCGGGAGGCAATACATGCCTGTCGGCCAACCAGTTGCCGGCCCTGGCCAGGTAATCGCGCGGCAGGCGGGTCTTGCTGTAGCGCAGGATCCGGCCTTCCCCCGGCAGGGTGACCTTGCCGTGCGCACCGGCCCCGATGCCGAGGTAATCGCCGAACTGCCAGTAGTTCAGGTTGTGGCGACAGGCCTCGCCCGGGCGGGCATAGGCCGACACCTCGTACTGGGCCAACCCGGCCGAGCGCAGCAGTGCCTGGCCCTGCTGCTGGATCGCCCAGAGGGTCTCGTCCGGCGGCAGCGGCGGTGGCTGGCGGTAGAAGGCGGTATTGGGTTCGATGGTCAGCTGGTACCAGGACAGGTGCGACACGCCGAGATCGAGGGCCTGCTGCAGGTCAGCCAGGGCCGCCTCGACCGTCTGCCCCGGCAGCCCGTGCATCAGGTCGATGTTGATCCGGTCGAAACCGGCGGCCTGCGCCAACCGCACCGCAGCGGCCGCCTGGGCGCTGTCGTGGATGCGGCCGAGCCCCTGCAGTTGTTGCGGGTCAAAACTCTGCACACCAAGCGACAACCGGTTGACGCCGGCCGCTCGGAAGCCGGCGAATTTTTCCGCCTCGGCCGTGCCGGGATTCGCCTCCAGCGTCACCTCGATGTC
>CALMIC010000246.1 GCA_937864065.1 uncultured Cellvibrionales bacterium
TTCACCTGGATGCTGACCAAGGGCAACGCCCATATAGTGGTTGCCGAGGATGGTGCTGGCCAGCTGCTGGCCTACGCCCTGGTGCTCTACAAGCGCGCCACCTCACTGGCGCGGTTGTATTCGCTCGCCGTGTTGCCGTCGGCGCAGGGTCGGGGTATTGCGCGCGAACTGATGGCGCGTGTGGAAGCCGAAGCGCGTGGACGTGACTGCATTTACATGCGGCTGGAGGTGCGTCCTGACAATGCCGCAGCGATCGCGCTCTACCACAAGCTGGGGTACTACCACTTCGGCCTCAAGCACGACTATTACGACGACAGTAGCGATGCTTTGTGCCTGGAGAAGGTCCTATCCCATGGCGAGGAAGCGGTGCGCCTGCCGGTGCCTCACTACGCGCAAACTACCCCCTTCACGTGTGGTCCTGCCTGCCTGCTGATGGCCTTGCACACACTGGATGACAGTATTCCGCTGTCGCAGCGGCTGGAGCTGCAACTGTGGCGCGAGGCGACCACCATTTTCATGACGGCGGGCCACGGTGGCTGCGGCCCGCACGGTCTGGCTCTGGCCGCCTACCGGCGGGGTTTTCATGTCGAGATGTATGTCAACCAGCAGCGCCCGTTGTTTGTCGAAGGCGTGCGTTCGGAAGACAAGAAAGCAATCATCCGGATAGTGGAAGAGGATTTCACCGAGCAGTTGCAACAGACGGATGTGGTGATCGATTCACGCCCACCGGACGTGGATGAGCTGGTCAAAGCATTGCGCGCCGGCCGTTTGCCGATTGTGCTGGTCAGTTCGTTCCAGCTCACGCGCATGAAAGCACCGCACTGGGTCATCCTCACCGGCTTCGATGATGACTTTATCTACTTCCATGACCCCGAAGTGGATATCGAAAACCATGAAACCGCCGCGAACAATGCGTTCGTGCCGATGCGCAAGGACGATTTCGCCCGCATCGCGCGTTTCGGTCGTTCGCAGTTGCGCGCGATGCTGGTCCTGTCGCGGCGCAGTTGATTCAGCGATGCCTGCTATTCGCAATCAGGTTCTCGACCACTGACGGATCGGCCAGTGTGGAGGTATCACCGAGATTGGACAGTTCGTTCTCGGCAATCTTGCGCAAGATGCGGCGCATGATCTTGCCTGACCGCGTTTTCGGTAAACCGGGCGCCCACTGGATCAGGTCCGGTTTGGCGATAGGGCCGATTTCCTGCACGCAGCAGTCGACCAGTTCTTTCTCCAGTTCCGGGGTTCCGGTTTCGCCGGCCATTAGCGTGACGAAGCAGTAGATGCCCTGGCCCTTGATGTCGTGCGGGTAGCCGACCACGGCGGCTTCGGCGACTTTCGGGTGCAGTACCAGCGCCGATTCGATTTCCGCTGTGCCGAGCCGGTGGCCGGACACGTTCAGCACGTCATCCACGCGACCGGTGATCCAGTAGTAGCCGTCTTCATCGCGGCGTGCGCCGTCGCCGGTAAAGTAGTAGCCGGGATATTGCGAGAAGTAGGTGTCGATCAGGCGCTGGTGGTTGCCGTACACGGTGCGGATCTGGCTCGGCCAGGAGGCCTTGATCACCAGCATGCCTTCGCCGGCGCCGTCGATTTCCTTGCCGCCCTGGTCGAGCAGTGCGGGCTGCACACCGAACATCGGCAATGTGGCCGAGCCGGGTTTCAGCGCGGTGGCACCCGGCAGCGGGGTGATCATGTGCGCACCGGTTTCCGTTTGCCACCAGGTGTCGACGATCGGGCAGCGGCCTTCGCCAACCACGCGGTGGTACCACTCCCATGCCTCCGGGTTGATCGGTTCGCCGACAGTGCCGAGCAGGCGGATGCTGGCGCGTGATGAGGTGGTGACAAAGTCGTTGCCCTGCGCCATCAGCGCGCGGATCGCTGTCGGTGCCGTGTAGAAAATATTCACGTTGTGCTTGTCGCACACCTGCCAGCAGCGCGAGGCGTCGGGATAGGTTGGCACGCCCTCGAACAGCAGCGTGATGCCGCCGTTGGCCAGCGGACCGTACACGCAGTACGAGTGGCCGGTGATCCAGCCGACATCCGCCGTGCACCAGAACACCTCGCCATCGCGGTAATCGAAGGTGTAGCGGAAAGTCATTGCCGCCATCAGAAGGTAGCCGGCGGTGGTGTGCAACACGCCTTTCGGTTTGCCGGTAGACCCGGACGTGTAGAGGATGAACAGCGGGTCTTCGGCGTTCATCCACTCCGGGTCACACCAGTCGTCCTGGTCGTCGACGAGTTCGTGGTACCACACATCTCGTGGTGCCGAGAAACCCACGGCATTGCCGGTGCGCTTCACCGTCAACACGGTGTGCACAGCGGGACAGTCTTTCAGCGCGGAATCGACATTGCTTTTCAGCGGTACACTCTTGCCACCGCGCACACCTTCGTCGGCGGTGATGACGACGCGGCAGTCGGCGTCGAGGATGCGGTCTTTCAACGATTCCGGCGAGAAGCCGCCGAACACGATCGAATGGATGGCGCCGATGCGCGTGCAGGCCAGCATCGCATAGGCAGCTTCCGGGATCATCGGCATGTAGATACACACGCGGTCGCCGCGCTGCACGCCGCGCAGTTTCAGCGCGTTGGCAAGGCGGCAGACCTGCCGGTGCAGCTCACGGTAGGTGATGCGCCTGTCCTGCGCCGGGTCGTCGCCTTCCCAGATGATGGCGGTCTGTTCGCCGCGCGTGGCGAGATGGCGGTCGATACAGTTGACGCTGACGTTCAGCGTGGCGCCATCGAACCAGCGCGCGTGGCCCCTGGCGAGATCGTAATCGACCACCGTGTCCCAGGATTTTTCGACCGTCAGGAACTGGCGCGCCTGTTCTGCCCAGAAAGTGGCCGGTTGTTCCACCGACTGGCGGTACATCGCCTCGTACAACGTGCGGTTGATCCGGGCGCTGCTGGCGAGATCGGCGGGAACGGGGTAGACGTGGTGGTCAGAAGCGTTGATCGACATGCCGGGTTCCTCTCCAGTGAAGAACCCATGCTAATCAATCAGACATTGAACCGGAAGTGCATCACGTCGCCGTCTTTCACCACGTAGTCCTTGCCTTCCAGTCGCCATTTGCCGGCGTCCTTGCAGCCCTGTTCGCCCTGGTACTGCACGAAATCCTCATAGGCCATCACCTCGGCGCGGATGAAGCCCTTCTCGAAGTCAGTGTGGATCACGCCAGCGGCTTTCGGTGCAGTGGCGCCGACCGGGATCGTCCAGGCGCGTACTTCCTTCACGCCGGCGGTGAAATAGGTATGCAGGTCCAACAGCTGGTAACCGGCACGGATCACACGGTTCAGGCCCGGCTCTTCCATGCCCAGTGTCTCGAGGAATTCTGCCTTGTCAGCTTCATCCAGCTCGGCGATTTCTGCCTCGATCTTGTTGCAGATCGGCACCACGATGGCATTTTCTTCTGCCGCGAGTTTCTTGACGGCGTCAAGGTGCGGGTTGTTGTCGAAACCCTCTTCAGCCACATTGGCGATATACATTGTCGGCTTGGTGGTGATCAGGCACAGCGGTTTCAGCAGCACCAGTTCGTCGGCGTCCAGCTTCACGATGCTGGCGCGCTTGCCTTCGGCGAGCACGGGCTGCAATTTGTCCAGCACCGCTTTCAGTGCCTGCGCGTCCTTGTCCCCGCTTTTGGCTTGCTTCTGGCAGCGCAACAGCGTTTTCTCCACCGTGTCGAGATCGGCCAGGGCCAGTTCCATGTTGATGATCTCGATATCCTCGATCGGATGGATGCGGTTAGCGACGTGGATGACATTCTCGTCCTCGAAGCAACGCACGACGTGTGCAATCGCATCGGTTTCGCGGATATTGGCGAGGAACTTGTTGCCGAGTCCTTCGCCTTTTGATGCGCCAGCCACCAGGCCGGCGATGTCGACGAATTCCATCGTGGTGGGCAGGATGCGCTCGGGTTTCACAATGGCTGCCAGTGCGTCGAGGCGCGGATCAGGCACTGGCACGATACCGGTGTTGGGCTCGATGGTGCAGAACGGGAAATTCTGTGCCTCGATACCGGCCTTGGTCAGCGCATTGAACAATGTCGATTTGCCAACATTGGGCAGGCCGACGATGCCGCAGTTGAAACCCATGGTCAAACCCTCTCTCGCAATTATTTCGTGGTGTGCAAGGCGTGCATCGCCTTGTCCATGTTGCCGTTGACAACGTCCGGCAGCACCCGCAGTGCCTGTGCAATGCTGTCGGCGACCTGTTCGAATTCAGCAGGCGGTGCTTTCTTCAGCACATAGTCGGCGACCATTTTGGCATTACCCGGGTGGCCGATGCCCAGCCGCAGGCGCGCAAAACCGTTCTGGTTGCCGAGCGCGCTGATGATGTCGCGCAGGCCGTTATGGCCGCCGTGGCCGCCGCCGGTTTTCAGGCGTGCGGTGCCGGGGGGCAGGTCGAGCTCATCGTGGGCAACGAGGATCTGTGCCGGCGCGATCTTGTAGAAATTGGCGATGGCGCCTACCGACTGGCCGCTGCGGTTCATGTAGGTTGTCGGCAGCAGCAGGCGCACCGGCTGGTTGCCGACCAGCACCTGTGCGGTAAAGCCGGCGAATTTCTTTTCTTCCTGCCAGCTGGCGCGGAATTCGTCGGCGACCATGGCGACAAAATCCGCGCCGGCATTGTGCCGTGTGTGTGCGTATTCCCGCCCCGGGTTGCCGAGGCCGACAATCAGCTGGATACGTTCACTCATGGTTTATCCCCGCGCAGACAAAAAAGGCCAGCAATGCTGGCCTTTCTGCTCGTGCCGGCAATCAGCCCTTGATGGCGTTGACCGCGACGACTGGCAGGTCGTGGTCGGCGCCCTTGTGCAGGTCGACCGACTCGACGCCTTTCGGCAGCTTGAGGTCGGAGATGTGGATGATCTGGCCCACTTCGACATTGGCCAGGTCGACCTCGATGTACTCCGGCAGGTCGGCCGCCAGACAGGTGATGTCCAGCTGGGTCAGGCTGTGGCTGATCGCGCCGCCGCCCTGTTTGACGCCCACGCAGTTTTCTTCGTTGATGAAGTGCAGTGGCACGCGCATGTGGATTTTCTTGGTGCCGGACACGCGCTGGAAATCGACATGCAGCACGCGCGGCTGGGCCGGGTGGCGCTGCACGTCGCGCAGCAGGACTTTGTGGTCCTGGCCATCGACGTTCAGGCTGATAACGCTGCTGTAGAACGCTTCGGACTCCAGGCACTTCATCAGGTCCTTGTGCGGGACGCTCAGCATCGCTGCCGGTTTGTCGTCGCCGTAGAGCACGGCGGGCACCAGATCGTTCAGGCGACGCAGGCGGCGGCTCGCACCTTTCCCCTTGTCGGCCCTTGCCTGGGCTTGCAGAGTGAAACTTGACATGGCTATTACCTCGTTGTGCGGCAGTGCCGCGGTGGGTGTTCACTGCATTTGCGACCAATGCAGCGGCTTTACCAGCGCGCGTTCAGGTGAACATCGCGCTGATGGATTCCTCGTTGCTGACCCGGCGCATCGCCTCGGCCAGCAGGTTTGCCATCGTCAGCAGCCGGATCTTGCCGCAGGCCTGGATTTCCGGCGACAGCGGGATGGTGTCGGTGACGACCAGGGTGTCCAGCGACGAGTGGGTCAGGTTGTGCAGGGCGTTGCCCGACAACACCGGGTGCGTGCAGTAGGCGACGACCTTGCCGGCCCCGTGTGCCTTCAGTGCGTCGGCTGCCTTGCAGAGCGTGCCGGCGGTATCGACGATGTCGTCGACCAGCACGCAGGTACGGCCTTCAACCTCACCGATGATGTTCATCACTTCGCTGACATTCGCCTGCGGGCGGCGCTTGTCGATGATGGCGAGGTCGGTCTCCAGTTCCTTGGCGACGGCGCGGGCACGCACCACGCCACCGATATCGGGTGACACGACCAGCAGGTTGTCGTATTTCTGGGCGCGGATGTCGTCGAGCAGCACTGGCGAGCCGTAGACGTTGTCCACCGGCACATCGAAGAAGCCCTGGATCTGCTCGGCGTGCAGGTCGACGGTCAGCACGCGGTCGATGCCGGCACCGACCATCATGTCGGCGCAGACCTTGGCGCTGATCGGCACGCGGGCGGAGCGCACGCGGCGGTCCTGGCGGGCATAGCCGAAGTAGGGCACCACCGCCGTAATGCGCGCAGCCGAGGCGCGGCGCAGGGCATCAGTGATGAACAGCAGTTCCATCAGGTTGCGGTTCGGCGGTGCGCAGGTCGGTTGCACGATGAACACATCGCCACCGCGCACGTTCTCGTTCAGTTCGACGGAGATCTCTCCGTCAGAGAACGTCTTGACGATGGCGTCGCCCAGACGCATGCCGAGGCGCTGCACAATGCGCTGGGCCAGTTCCGGGTTGGCATTGCCGGTAAAAACCATGAAGTTGGACATGATGGCGACCCTGGTTTTTGTGCTGTGCAGCCAGTGAAAAAAGGTGGCAGGGGTAGATGGATTCGAACCACCGAATGGCGGGATCAAAACCCGCTGCCTTACCGCTTGGCGATACCCCTGTATCTGGTTCCCTTGTTCTATTGCAGCTGGCGGTGCAAGGGCGAGATGTTCACCCCTTTCGCCACGAAACCCGTCATGCCGGCGGGTTTCCGTGCCAGCACCGCTTCAGCTTCAACGTGTGTTGCAAAAGCGGCGAACACGCTGGCACCGGTGCCGGTCATCCGGCAAGGCGCGTGAGCGGAGAGCCAGTCCAGTGCCGCTTTCACGGCGGGATAGCGCTGCTCCACTACCGGCTGGCAGTCATTGCGCGTTGCAATTTCACTACCCCCCTGCAGGAAGGCGGCTATTGTGATGGGGGCGGTGTTGCGTGTCAATTCCTGTGCCCGGAAGATTTCCGCGGTGTTCACATGGCAATCCGGCGTCAGCACCACGAACCACTGCCCGGGCAAATCGACCGCCGTCAGCTGCTCACCGACCCCTTCCGCCCAGCTGCTGCGGCCGCGCACGAATACCGGCACATCGGCACCGAGTTGCAGGCCGAGTGTGGCCAGTGTGTCGAGGTCCAGCCCCAGTTGCCAGAGCCGGTTGAGGCCCAGCAGTGTGGTGGCGGCATCGGAACTGCCGCCGCCGAGGCCGCCACCCATCGGCAGTCGCTTGGCCAGGCTGATGTCGGCCCCCAGCGGTGTGCCGCTGTGCGCTTGCAGCAGCCGGGCAGCGCGGACGATGAGGTTGTCCTCTGCCGGCACGCCGGCCAGTTCGCCATGCAGGACGATCCGGTGGTCATCGCGCAAGCGGAAGGTGAGTTCGTCCCCGTGGTCGAGCAGCTGGAACACGGTCTGCAGCAGGTGGTACCCGTCAGCCCGCCGCCCGGTGATGTGCAGGAACAGGTTCAGCTTGGCCGGGGCCGGCAGGGTCAGTGTGTTGGGCATCAGGGCAGGGTCCACTGCTTGATGATGACCGTGATCCGCACGTCGCCGCGGGCGGCCTCGATGCGGCCCGGCAGCACAACGTTGCCGACCGGCTGGTGCTGGCTGAAGTGCAGTTGCCAGCCGGCCTGCTCGAGCTCGGCAAGCCAGCCCTGTTCGGTATAGCTGGCCGCCTGCGGGGGGACATCCCGGGCCGGCAGGCCGCGCAGCCAGTAGGTCAGGCCCGCAGCCGGCAATGGCCAGCCAATCAGCCTTTCGGAGAGAGCCTCGGCCGAGCCGGCGCTTTCGCGGCGCTCGCCCTGCTCGAAGCGCACCCCGCCGGGCATGCCGTAGATACGGGTAGCCTTCAGTCCGGCCGGGCCGGACAGGCGTATGTCAAAGCTGTCGCCGTCCTGTGCCCACTGTACACGGGCCGACTCCGATTGTTGCGGGGTGCGCACGGCGAGCTTGCCGTCGAGTTGCCAGCGTTCGACGCCAGCCAGTTGCGCCTGCAGGGCGGGATCCGCTTCGCCGCGAATCGTCACCGGCGGCTGCAAGGCACAGCCGGCGAGCCAGGCGATAGCCAGCAACAGCAGGTAGCGAAAAGAAGAAACTCTGGCTTGCATGCCGCTATTCCCGACCGGACAACAGGGCGCTTACCATACCCTACAATGCGCGGCCTGACACGGGAGAGGCGAGCTATGGGCAACGGGCGTGAACTGCTCGATGGCGGGGAACAGATGGTGATCGATTGCGCCGGCTACGAGCAGGGTCGCCGTATCAGCACGCTGGCCATTTCCGAGGTGCAGGACTGGATCACCCATCCGGACCGTTTTGTCTGGATCGGCCTGCACGAGCCGAGCGATGGCCTGCTGCGCGAAGTGCAGCAACAGTTCGGCTTGCACGACCTGGCGGTCGAGGATGCCCTGAAAGCCCACCAGCGCCCCAAGCTCGAATTCTTCGGCGATTCGCTGTTTCTCGTGATGCACACCGTGCAGCGGCGTCAGGGCAAGGTGGAATTCGGCGAGACCCACGTCTTTGCCGGACGAGGTTATGTGGTCACTGTGCGCCACGGGGCGTCGTCGTCGTACAAGGAGCTGCGCATGCGCTGTGAGCGTGTGCCGACCCTGTTGGCCAAGGGATCCGATTTCGTCGTCTATTCGCTGATGGATTTCATCGTCGATAACTACCTGCCGATCATCGCCGAGCTGGAAGCCGAGGCCGAAGTGATCGAGGAAGGCGTGCTGGGCAGCCGTGTCGACCGGCAGATGATCCAGCGCGTCTATGAATTGCGGCGCCACTTGTGGAAGCTGCGCAGCATGGTCTCGCCGGTGCTCGAGATCTGTAACCGCCTGGTACGTTTCGATTCCAGCCTCATCGACGAAGACATGCGGCCGTATTTTCGCGATGTGCATGACCACGCCTTGCGACTCGACGAGAGCATTGACGGGTTGCGCGAGTTGCTCGGTTCGGCGCTGGAAGCCAATTTGCTGATGGCTTCCGTGCAGCAGAACGAAGTGATGAAGAAACTGGCCGGCTATGCCGCGATGCTGGCGGTGCCTACGGCGATCGCCGGTGTGTACGGCATGAATTTCGACCATATGCCGGAACTGCATTGGAAACTCGGCTACGGCTTCGCCTTGCTGTTGATGGCGAGCGCCAGCGGTTATCTGTTCTACCGCTTCCGCAAGGCTGGCTGGTTGTGAGTGTGGTGTTGCGCGAATTATTGCCCCACGCCGGCGCCATGTGCCTGCTGGATGTGGTCGAGTCGTTCGACGCGCAGAACATCTGTTGCCGTGCCAGCAGCCATCGCGATAAAGCCAACCCGCTGTGCCGCGCGGGTCGCCTGCCGGTGTTTGCCGGCATCGAATACGCGGCACAGGCCGTGGCCGTGCACGGCGGCTTGCTGGCGCGACACGCGGGCGCCGGCGCGGCGCCGCGCGGCGGCATGATCGCGGTGCTGACCGATGTCAGCTGGACGGTTGATTACCTCGACGATATCGCCGCTGACCTGCACGCCTCGGCTGAAAAACTCGCAGATCTCGCCGATGGGCTCTGCTACCGTTTCACACTCGCGGCTGCCGACAAGGTGCTGTTGCAAGGCGAACTGATCGTGGCCCTGCAGCCAATGGGTGAGGCAGCGTGAGTGCCGGCTGGACACTGGCGCTGACAGGCTGGTCGGCCTGGGCGTCGGGTGTCGAGACGCCCGCGCAATGGCGTGACTGGGCAGCCGGTGCGCTCGCTGTCGGTGATCCTGCCCAGGTGCCGGCCCTTGCCTTCATCCCCGCGCTGCAGCGGCGGCGCTTCTCGCGTCTGTCGCGCCTGCAGCTGCAGGTTGCCTATGACTGCGCGGCGGGCAACCACGGCTTGCGCACGATTTTCTGTTCACGGCATGGCGAGATCCATCGCACGCACGGCTTGCTGGCCGAGCTGGCGCAGGGTGAGCCGTTGTCGCCGATGGCGTTCAGCTTGTCGGTGCACAACACCGGTTCAGGACTCTATTCGATAGCGAGTGGCAACACGGCGCCGTCCACCGCCCTTGCCGCCGGGCGCGATACGCTGACCATGGCGCTGCTGGAAGCGGCGGGCCAGTTGCACGCAGTTGATGAAGAAGTGATGGTGGTGTTTGCTGATGAGCCGCTGCCGGATGACTACGCGCCGTTTGCCGACGAAGACACCGTCCCCTATGGCGTGGCCTTGCGGCTTGCGCGGGCGCAGCCGGGTGCAGTGCAGCTTCACTTGCAGCGGCAGATGGGCAACCCTGCTGGCGTCACAACGGAGTCGGCAGGGTTGTCGCTGCTGCGATTGCTGGCCGTGGGGCGCGGCAGTGCGACCGTGTCGGGTGAGCGCGGGTACTGGCTGTGGTCCGTCCAGCCATGACGCGGCCACTGCGCAAGCTGGCCGCTGCCGCCGGCTGGTGCTGGCGTGTGCTGGGTACGGGCCATTGCTTCAGCTTCCTTTTTGTCGGCGGCTTCCTGCTGGCGATCACCGCGCTGCCGTGGGTGCGGCGCGGGTCCGGCAGTGACTTCGAGAAGAACGCGCGTGCGCGCCGGGTGATCCACCACACGTTCCGCTTCTACCTGTGGCAGATGCAGAAGCTGGGCCTCATGACCCTGGAAATCGTCGGGCGCGAGCACCTGTCGCAGACAGCCGGGAAGCTGGTAGTGGCCAACCATCCTTCGCTGCTGGATGTGGTAATCCTCATTTCGCTGCTGCCAGACTGCGATTGCGTGGTGAAAGGTGCGCTGCGACGCAGCCTGGTCAGCGGTGTGATCCGTGCCACGGGTTACACCGACAACAGCGATGGCGAGACGATGCTGGCGCGCTGTGGCAGCAGCATGGCTGCCGGTTTCCCGCTCATCGTCTTTCCCGAGGGCACACGCAGCACACCGGGCCAGCCACTGGTGTTCCAGCGCGGCGCTGCCAATATCGCCGTGCGATGTGGCGTGGATATCCTGCCGGTGCTGATCACCTGTGACCCGCCGACCCTGCTGAAAGGCGAGCCCTGGTATAAAATACCCGCTCGACGGCCACACTTTCGCGTCGAGATCCGCCAGCCTATCCCGCTGGCCCACACCGTGGAACCGGGAATGCCGCCGTCACTCGCGACGCGCCAGCTGAACCGTTTCCTGCTCGATTACTACAGGAACCTCATGCATGGCTGACCTTGCTGCCGAACTCAAGCAACTCATTATCGAAGCGCTGGACCTGGAAGATCTGGCACCAGCCGACATCGACAGCGACGCCCCGCTGTTCGTCGATGGGCTCGGACTCGATTCGATCGATGCGCTGGAACTCGGCCTGCACATCCAGAAAAAATACCAGGTCAAGCTGGATGCCAATTCCGAAGACACCCGCAAGCATTTTGCCTCGGTGAATGCGCTGGTCGCCTTTATCGAAAGCCAGCGCCGCTGATGCCTTCCCATGATTCAATGCCGGATATTTCCATGAACCGCGACACCATCTACCAGCACTTGCAGCAGATCCTGTTTGACAACTTCGAGATCCCGGCGGAAAAAATTACGCTGGAAGCCAGTCTGTACGAAGACCTGGATCTCGACAGCATCGATGCCGTGGACCTGGTGATCCATGTGCAGGACCTGGTGGGCAAGAAAGTGGGGCCGGATGCCTTCAAGAATGCGCGCACCGTGGGCGATGTCATCGACATCGTGGTAGACCTGCTGGCCAGCTGAGCGTAGCGCATGCCGACAGCCCTGCTGGCCTTGCTCGCCCTGGCCTACCCGCTGCTGGTCTATATCGGCTTGTTGCATTTTCCGGTCCAGTGGGTGGCGCTGGCGATAGCTTTATTGCTGCTGCTGCGCCTGTTGCTGTTGCAGCAGCGCATGAGTGATGTCGGCCGCGCGCTCTATCCTGCCATGGCGCTCAGCGTGCTCTGCGCGCTCGCTTCGGTGGCGCTAGGCCATGCCGGCGCGTTGCGCATGATCCCCTTTGTCATCAATGCTACCTGCCTCGTTGCGTTTGCGCTGACCTTGCGCCACCCGCCGTCGATGATCGAGCGCTTTGCGCGTCTCAAGGAGCCGGACCTGCCACCTGCCGCCGTGCACTACACACGCCAGGTCACGATCGCCTGGTGCATCTTTTTCATCGTGAACGGCAGTGTGGCGCTCTATACCGCGCTCTATGCGAGCATGGAAACCTGGACGTTGTACAACGGCCTGCTGGCGTACCTGCTGATGGGCTTGCTGGGCGGTATCGAGTACCTCGTGCGCCTGCGGGTGAAAGCGCGCATCGGGGTGCCTTGAGGTGCATTCGCTCGCCGCGGTATTGCAGGAAGGCGATGATGCCGCGCCGGTGGCTTTTGATGGCGAGCGGCAATGGCGGCGTGGCGAATGGTTGCGCGATGTTGCGCGGCTCACCAGCCGGTTGCGTTCGCGCGCCGAACCGCGCTGGCTGCTGCTGCACGAGGACAGCTACCGTTTCTCCATTGGCCTGTTTGCCTTGCTGGCAGCGGGCAAGCACGTGGTGTTGCCGCCGAATGCACAGCCGGGAACGCTGGCGGCGCTGCAGGAACTGCCGCTGTTGCAGCTGGATGATGAACTCGCCGTGGCAGAGCCTGTGCAGCTCGGGCCGCTGCCGTGGCTCGATGGCGATGCGCTGGCAATCACGGTGCTGACTTCAGGCAGCACCGGTGCAGCCAAGTCGATCTGCAAGCCGCTGCGCTGTTATGCGGATGAGGTCGCGATGCTGGAGCAGCTGTGGGGTGAGCAGTTGGGGTCGGCCGCAGTGCTGTCGTCAGTATCGCACCAGCATGTCTACGGCCTGTTGTTCCGCCTGTTGTGGCCACTGGTGAGTGGCCGTCCTTTTGCCAGCCAGACGCTCGCCTATCCTGAAATGCTGCTGGCAGCCTGTGCACCGTGGCCGCGCGCAGTGCTGGTGTCGAGCCCGGCCCTGTTGTCGCGCTTCCCGCCGGCCATCGACCTGGCGCAGCAACGGCAGCGCCTGGTTGCCGTATTTTCTTCCGGTGGTCCGCTGCCCTCTGCTACTGCGCAGGCGTGGCAGCAACGGCTCGGCCGCTTGCCGCTGGAAATCCTCGGCAGCAGCGAGACCGGCGGCGTGGCCTGGCGCCAGCAACACGGCGCTGACGAACCCTGGCAGGCATTGCCGGGCGTGGCAGTGTGCTTGCAGGGCGAGCAGGATCTGCTGGCGGTGCAATCGCCGTTTACGGGCGAAACGGGCTGGCTGGCGATGGGCGATCGCGCACGGTTGCTCGGCGATGGCCGCTTCCGTTTGTGCGGTCGCGCCGACACGATCATCAAGGTCGGCGAGAAGCGCCTGTCACTGACAGCGATGGAGCGCGTATTGTGCGAGGGTGCACTGGTCGCTGCCGCGCGCGTCGTGCCGTTGCCGGATCATGCCGATCGCCTGGGTGCCGTGCTGGTGTTGTCGCCGGCCGGGCACGCCCTGCTTCAGCAGCAGGGACGGCGAGTGCTCATCGAGCGCTTGCGCGACGGCTTGCTGCAGCAGTTCGAACGCGTATTGTTGCCGCGGAAGTGGCGTCTGGTTGCACAGTTGCCGCATGACTCACAGGGCAAGACAACCATGGCCGGACTGCAACAACTGTTTCGTGACAATGCCCCGGCAGCAGCCGAGGTGCTTGAGCACAGCGCAGCGCGACGCATCGTGCGCTGGCATTTCAGTGAAGACAGCGGCCTGTTTGACGGGCATTTTCCCGGCCTGCCGATCCTGCCCGGTGTTGTGCAGTTCGACCTGGCCGTGCGCCAGTGCGAAGCCTGGTATCCGCTGCAGCAGTTTCGCCGCATCGAGCGCCTGAAGTTCCAGGAACCGGTGGTGCCTGGCGATACGGTGACACTGCAACTCGACAACCTCGGCAACGGGCAAGTCGCCTTCAGTTACATGCTGGCTGCACAACCGCTGTCGTCCGGGCGGATGGTCTTTGCCCGAGGCCAGCAGGGCCGCGCGTTCGCGCGCACCGGCCGGTACGCTCTCATGACGCCA
>CALMIC010000247.1 GCA_937864065.1 uncultured Cellvibrionales bacterium
GTCGGCAGCTTGGACCCATCACTCAGCCGCGCCGACCCCGTCAGCAAGTGCCAGCTGCTCAATATCGAGGATCGGGTGTTCCTGCTGCAGGAAGAAAACCGCCCCGGTGAATACATGCCCGCCTACGAAGACGAGCACGGCACCTACATCATGAACTCGAAAGACCTGCGCGCGATCCAGCACGTCAAGCGACTCATCGAGATCGGTATCGACTCGTTGAAGATCGAGGGCCGCACCAAATCGCATTTCTACGTGGCGCGCACCGCCCAGGTCTATCGCGAGGCCATCAACGATGCACTCGCCGGTCGCGAGTTCAACATGGGCCTGATGGACAAACTGGAAAGCCTGGCCAGCCGCGGTTACACGGAAGGCTTCTACCGTCGCCACTTGCCAAAGGAATACCAGAATTACGAAAGCGGTTTCTCGCGCTCCACCCAGCAGCAGTTTGTCGGCGAAGTCATCGGTTGCGATGAAATCACCGGCCAATGGATCGTTGACGTGAAAAACAAGTTTTCTGTCGGCGATGAAATCGAGTTGATGAGCCCGCACGGCAACCGTGTGTTCCGTCTCGAGCGCCTGCAAAACCGCCAGGGTGAAGCCATGGATTGCGCACCGGGTTCAGGCCATGTCGTCCGGATCGACGTGCCAGCAGGAATGGATCCGGCCTTCGGCCTGCTGATGAAATCGCTGTGAGGAAACAGGGTGGACTTTGACGGCGCACAGTATCTTGTCATCGGCACTTTCCGCAAAAGCGGTGTGCGTGTCGATACTCCCGTATGGTTTGCCGAAGATGGCGACAGCCTTTTTGTCGTCTCCAACAACCAGGCCGGCAAGGTCAAGCGGCTGCGCAACAGCCCGCGCTGCCAGATAGCGCCCTGCACGATGCTCGGGAAACCCACAGGCCCCTGGCATGACAGCGAAGCCTGGCTGTTGCAGGACGAGCAGGAGATAAAGCGCGCCCATCGTGCACTGAAGCGCAAGTACGGCTGGCAGATGCTGATGCTCGACACCGGCGCGTGGATTGGCGGGCGCATTCGCCAGCGCAGCTACATCCGTATAAGGCGGCCGTGAAATCCTTGCGCCTGCTGTTTTTACTGGCCTTGCTGTTGCCGGCACTGGCGTTCGCCTGCCCTGGCGAAGAGTGCGTTCGTGTCGGCAGCTGGAATATTGCCTGGCTGGGCAGCGAAAATCGCGAGCAACCGGGCGACCCCGCCACCATCCGCGCCATGGCTGACCTGATCGCCAACACATGGTCGATAGACCTTGTCGCCCTGCAGGAAATCAACACCGCTGTCGATGGCGCGCTGTACGGCGAGCGGCACAGCACGGCTGCCTGGCAGCAACTGAAAGCGGCGTTACAACAACACGGTTACCGGGTACGCAGTGGTGACAGTGGCCAGGTACAGCGTGTCGTCATCGCCTGGCGCGCACCGGTCAAGGAAATCAAAGCAGCGCAAGACTTGCCGATCCCCGAGAGCTACCAGGTTGATGACAATTGCCGTTCATCCGGCTTGCGCAAGCCGCTGGCAGGCCTTTACCGCGCCGGCGGTTTCGATTTCTGGGCTGTAGGCCTTCACCTGAAATCCGGTTACGGCAAGAAAGGCCGCTGTGCCGATGCGGTACGCGAGCAACAGGTTTATTACATGCTGAAGCAATTCCCCCGACTGCAGCAGCAAGACCCGGACATTCTGCTGCTCGGCGATTTCAATGCGACCAGCGGGCATCGCAGCCTGGCCGGCTTGCGTGACGCAGGGTTCGTTTCACTGGCTGACAAGCAGCGCCGCCATCCGGACAGCAACAGTTACACCCAGGGCCGCAACGGTCGCGGCTCGCTCATTGACCAGCTTATGGTGCAAACACAGCACACGGCTGAATGGCAGCGCCTATCCACGTTTATCCCATCGCCAGCTGATCCGGCTGCATTCGCGCAGCGCTATTCCGACCACCTGCCGGTATGGGCGGATTTCAGCACGGCTCAGGATGATGACTGAGCAGCCGCCATCTCGCTGATTACTTTTTCCATCACCGGCGCCGCATCAAAGCGGGCATCCATGGCGGCAATAAACGCGTAAACGCCGGCCAGCTTGCGCGACAACAACAGGAAATCCGCACCGGGAAAACGGAAATGCTGGCTGAAGGCGGACTGCAGCGCCTGCTTACCCATACGCTTGGGCAGCCGGGCAGCGGCCCAGCAGTAATTGCCCTCCTCGTCCACGGCATTTGCCGGCACGCTGTCGCGATCAGCAGCCAGTCGCTGCCGGTAATTCAGCGGTTCCGTGAGCCCCATCAGCACATCAGCAAAAGCCTGGCTGACAGAATCAGGCGCGGAGCTGTCCAGCAAACCGAGCGCCATCATGCCGTCGAGCAAGCCATCGCGATCCATCCGGTAGGCTGACAACATCATCTGGCGCAATGGCGCCAGTAATGTTGCACTGATTTCCCTCACCGAGCCGAAATCGAGCAGGACAATCCTGTCACCATCGCCGGCATCCAGACGGACACGGTAATTGCCCGGATGCGGATCGGTCTGCATCTCGCCCCACACCAGCACTTCGCGCAGGAACAGCTCCAGCATGTTCACGGCGAGCCGGTTGCGCCGCTCCTGCGGCAAGGCCAGGACTGCCTCATCGTGCTGCACGACACCCGACTCGTATGTCATTGCCAGGATGCCATTCGCACAGAATTCGTCCGCCACCTGTGGCACGAGATAACGAATATCGTCAGCAAGGCGCTGTTGCCAGCGATGCAGGTTCCCGGCTTCGCGCTGTAGATCCAGCTCCTCGCGCAACACCGTGCTGATCGCTTCAAGCCATTGGGCAAAGCGGTCCCTCTCGTCTTTCTGCAACCACCATTGCAATCCCGTGCCCAGCACGGCGAGATCACTGTCGACGGTCTCGGCAATACCGGGATAGAGCACCTTCAGGCAGAGGGAGCGCTGGTCGGCCTTGACCCGTGCGCGGTGAACCTGGGATAGCGATGCTGCTGCGAGCGGTACCGGCTCGATGATCAACTGCTGTTCACGGCCAGCCAAGGCATCGGCAATCACCGGTGCCATCACCCGCCAGGCCAGCGGCTCGGTCTCCGCTTCCAGCAAGTGCAGTGCTGCTGCCAGCGGTGGCGGCAGGCAGTAATCCGCATAAGTGGCCACGATCTGGCCGATCTTGACGATGCTGCCTTTCAGCTCGCCCAAGCTGCGCACCCACGCCTCGGCCTGTTCCGCCATCAGCTGCTGCCTGGCCTGCTCACGCTCACCGGCCGGCAATCCGAGGATGCGGAACTGGTCGCCGGCCCAGCCAAGGCCTGCCTTCAGCCCTGCACCTGCCAGATGCATCTGGCGTTGCCAGCGGTGTCGCTTGATCTGCTTGATCGCCATGGATAAGTGCTGGATGATGGAAACGGGTCAGCATAGGATAAATCAGCTATGCTCACGCATGAGCCGAAACATGAAAAATAGCTGTATGGATTGATCTGGAAGGATATCGTCATGCCATGGCCGGACCGTTATCGTGATTTGCGGGTGGGCAGCAAGATCCGCATCCTTGCCATCGTTTCCACCGGTTTGGCCGTGATTATCGTGTCGGTCGCCTCCATGCTGTTCCATTACCTGCAGCTGCGTGAGAATGCTGGCCAGCTGCTGCAGAGCCAGGCAGCCATACTGGCTTTCAACAATACTGCTGCACTGTCATTCCAGGACAGTGAAAGCGCCCGCGAATCGCTGCGGGCATTGAGCAATATCCAGGGCATCACCGCCGCCTACATAGTCGACAGGAATGGCAAAGTTTTTGCCAGTTACCATCGCGACCTCAGCAGACCGTCAGAAACGTTATCAATACCAGTGCCACACCGGGCCAACGGCTTGAGCGTCGATGGAAGCAGCATGTCATTGCTAGAACCCATCATGCTGGACAACCAGGTTTTGGGCACAATCGCGCTCACTTACGACCTGCGCACGCTCTACAGCCGTATCCTGCCAGGCATGCTCTATTCATTCGGGATCGGCATCATCGCCATGCTGGCAGCCGCCGGATTGGCGCGGATCCTGGAAAAGAGTATTACGGTGCAGGTAGAAGCACTGGCCTCGACAGCCACGAACCTGATTGACAGCCAGGATTACAGTGTCCGGGCAATGCAATTCAGCCAGGATGAGCTCGGCAGGCTGACGCTGACATTCAACGAAATGCTCGATCAAATCCAGGATCGCGACCACCAACTCGAAGAGTCAAACCGCCTGCTGGAAAACCGCGTAGCAGAACGCACCCGCGAACTGACATAAATCAAGGAACATGCCGAACGCTCAGCGAA
>CALMIC010000248.1 GCA_937864065.1 uncultured Cellvibrionales bacterium
CGTGTCACCGTGACCGGCGCCGCCGGCCAGATCAGCTATTCCCTGTTGTTCCGCATCGCTTCCGGTTCCATGCTCGGCCCGGACCAGCCGGTGATCCTGCAGATGCTCGAAATCACCCCGGCCCTGGAAGCCCTGAAAGGTGTGGCGATGGAGCTGGATGACTGCGCCTTCCCGCTGCTGGCCGGCATGGTCTGCACCGATGACCCGATGGTCGCCTTCAAGGATGCCGATTACGCCCTCCTGGTCGGTGCCCGCCCGCGCGGCCCCGGCATGGAGCGCAAGGACCTGCTCGAAGCCAACGCAGCCATCTTCTCCGTACAGGGCAAGGCGATCGACGCCGTGGCGAAGAAATCCATCAAGGTGCTGGTGGTCGGCAACCCGGCCAACACCAACGCGCTGATCGCACAGCGCAATGCGCCTGGCATCAACCCGCGCCAGTTCACCGCGATGACTCGCCTCGACCACAACCGCGCCATGGCCCAGCTCGCCGGCAAGACGGGCAAGACCGTCAACGACGTGCAGAAAGTCATCATCTGGGGCAACCACAGCGCCACGCAGTACCCGGACATCTCCAAGGCCACTGTCGATGGCAAGGCTGCTGAAGGCCTCGTTGACCGCGCCTGGTACGAGAACGACTACATCCCGACCGTGCAGCAGCGCGGCGCGGCCATCATCAAGGCGCGCGGAGCGTCTTCCGCTGCTTCTGCTGCCAATGCTGCCGTTGACCACATGCGCAGCTGGGCACTCGGCACGCCGGAAGGTGACTGGGTTTCCATGGGCGTGTACTCCGATGGCTCCTACGGTATCGAGAAAGGCCTGATCTACTCGTTCCCCTGCGTGTGCAAGAACGGCGACTGGGAAATCGTGCAGGGCCTGGAAATTTCCGAATTCTCGCGCGGCAAGATGAAAGTGACCGAACAAGAGCTCTGCGAAGAGCGCGACGGCGTCCAACACCTGCTCCCCAACTGACCCGAGGATACGCACATGGCACACCATGAAGCTCCCAAAAATGCCGATTGCCAGACCAGCTGTGAAGCAGACGGCTGCGCCGATGCACTGGCCGCTGTGGCCGTCATTGCAGTGGTAGTTGCTGCAGTCAGTTTCTGGCTGGCAGGCATGGCCTGAGTACTGCAGCAACTGCAGGCAACAGAAACGCAGCTTCGGCTGCGTTTTTTTATGGCACGCCACGAGGTAAGGCATGACTGAAGGCAAGAAGAAAAAACTGTCCACGTTGCTTGCCCTGGGCGGCTTCCTCAAGCCGTACCGGGGCACGGTGCTGGCTTTCCTCGCAGCCTTGTTGTTCACGTCGGCAGTGATGCTGTCGATCGGGCAGGGGGTGCGGCTGGTCATCGACCGAGGCTTTGCTGCCGGTTCGCTGGAGCAGTTGTATTTCGCTATCGGCCTGTTGCTGGTGATTGCCGTGCTGATGGCGCTGGGCACGTTTGTGCGCTTCTACCTGATTTCCTGGCTCGGCGAGCGCGTCAGTGCCGATATCCGCGAGACGGTGTTCAACCACATCGTCGGCCTGCATCCCGCGTTCTTCGAAGACAACCGCAGCGGCGACATCATGTCGCGCCTCACCACCGATACCACGCTGCTGCAGTCGATCATCGGCTCCTCGCTGTCGCTGGCCTTGCGCAGCAGTGTGCAGGTGTTGGGTGCACTGGTGCTGCTGTTCATCACCAACCTGAAACTGGCGTTGGTGGTGCTGGTGTGTGTGCCGGGCGTGTTGCTGCCGATCCTGCTGCTGGGCCGGCGCGTGCGCAAGCTGTCGCGCGAGAGCCAGGATTCGATAGCCGATGTCGGCAGCTATGCCGGCGAGGTCATCCAGCAGATCCGCACCGTGCAGAGCTACACGCAGGAGACGCAAGAGCGCAACGCGTTTGCCGCCGAAGTGGAACGCGCATTTGCTGTGGCGAAAAGCCGCGTGCAGCAGCGCGCCATACTCATGGGGCTGGTGATCCTGCTGGTGTTTGTCGCGCTGGCGACGATGCTGTGGGTGGGTGGCAGTGACGTGATCCACGGTCGCATGACCGGCGGGCAACTCGGCGCATTCATCGTCTATGCCGTGATGGCGGCCATCGGTGTGGCCACACTGTCTGAAGTGTATGGCGAACTGCAGCGTGCGGCCGGGGCAACCGAGCGGCTGATGGAATTGCTGCAGGCGCAAAGCGAGATCCTGCCGCCATCGGTGGTGGCTGCCGAAGCGAGCCGGTTGCCGGCTGCGCTGGCGCTGGAAGACGTGAGCTTCTGTTATCCGTCGCGGCCGCAGCAGCCAGCGCTGGATCACTGCTCGCTGCAGATTGCGGAAGGCAAGGTGCTGGCGCTGGTGGGGCCGTCCGGTGCAGGCAAGTCGACCGTGTTCGAGTTGCTGCAGCGTTTCCATGACCCGCAGCAGGGTCGCATCACGCTCGGCGGTGTCGATATCCGCGAGCTGACCCCGCAAGACCTGCGCAGCCAGCTGGCCGTGGTGCAGCAGCAACCGGCGCTGTTTTCGGCCGATGTGCTGCACAACATCCGCTACGGCCGGCCGGATGCCACTGAAGACGAGGTGATCGCCGCAGCCAAAGCCGCCTATGCGCATGACTTCATCGTGCAACTGCCGGAAGGCTATCGCAGTGACCTCGGCGAGAAAGGCGTGCGCCTGTCCGGTGGCCAGCGGCAACGCATCGCCATTGCACGCGCGATCCTGAAAAATCCCCGCATCCTGCTGCTGGACGAGGCGACCAGTGCGCTCGATGCCGAGAGCGAACACCAGGTGCAACTCGCGCTCGAACACCTGATGAAAGGGCGCACGACGGTGATCATCGCCCACCGCCTGGCGACGATCCTGCACGCGGACACGATTGCCGTGATGGAGCAGGGCAAGGTCGTGGCGCTCGGCACACACCAGCAATTGCTGGCAGCAAACCCGCTGTATGCGCGGCTGGCGGAATTGCAGTTCGGTGCAGATAGCGCGCTGTCAGCTGGACAGCCAGGCTGAATATAGTGTTTGACTTGTTACTGGTAAGCCTATACTGTGATTGCAGCTTGAAAGTGCGTTTTTTATGTCAACGGTTTTGGCGTTCCTTCTGTAGTTCCTTGTTTCACTATAGTTCCCCGTCCTGTTTTTCATAAGTCATTGCAAGATTTCCGGCAAAAACCCGCGCCTTGTGAAGGGCGTCATCACTATGATTTATCAGGATATTATTATGTCAAACACTGTTACTGGCACTGTCAAATGGTTTAACGAAGCCAAGGGCTTCGGCTTCATCGAACAACAGGGCGGCCCCGATGTTTTCGCGCATTTCAGCGCGATTTCAGCATCAGGCTTCAAGACCCTGACCGAAGGCCAGCGCGTATCGTTCACTGTGACCAAAGGCCAGAAAGGCCCGCAGGCAGAGAACATCGTAGCCCTGTAAGCAGGTGCTGCACGGAAAAACGGGCCTTACGGCCCGTTTTTTTTTGCCTGCGGTTTACGTCAGCCGTCGGCAATCCTGCCCTTGTCCATCGTGACGATGCGGTCGCAGAGGTAGGCGAGCATGGCCGGGTCGTGGCCGATGAACAGCAACGTCAGGCCGAGTTCCTCGCGCAGGTCCAGCAGCAGGTTGACGATCTGGGCCTGCACCGACACATCAAGTGCCGAAATCGGTTCGTCGCACACCAGCAATTGCGGCTGGTTAATGAGCGCCCGTGCGATACCGATGCGCTGCAACTGGCCGCCGGAAAACGCGTGCGGGTAACGCGACAACGTATCTGCCGGCAGGCCCATGCGCTGCAGCCAGCCGGTCGCCAGCGCTAGCTGCTCATCACGCGGCAGCGCGCTGTTGAGGCGCAACGGTTCGCAGAGGATATCGGCAATCGTCAGGCGCGGGTTCAGTGACGACAGCGGATCCTGGAAAATCATCTGCACATGGCGTGCCTGCGCACGGAAATCCGCAGCAGAAAAACGCCGTGGCAATAGCCGGCCGTCGAAATGGACCGAACCGCTGTCATACGTATGCAGCCCGGTGATACAGCGTGCGAGTGTCGATTTGCCGGAACCCGATTCGCCAGCCAGCCCCACGATCTCGCCGCGCTGCACGACGAGATGGATGTCGTCCAGCACGCGGCTGTCGCCGAAGGACTTGCACAGCCCGCTGACACGCAACAGTTCAGTCATCGCACAGGTCTCCGGCATGCAGCCAGCAGCGGGCGTGCTGGCTGTCGGCCATCACCGGTGGCGACTGCGTGCTGCAATGGGCCATGGCCTGCGGGCAGCGTGCGGTAAAGGCACAGGCCGGCGGTGGCTGGCGCAGGTCCGGCGGGCTACCTTCCAGCGAATAGAGGCGTTTGCCGCGGTTGTGCGCCGGCAGCGCCGCAAGCAAGGCCTGCGTATAGGGATGCTGTGGCGTGCTGATGACGTTGCTGGTCGCGGCTGTCTCGATGATCTGCCCTGCATACATCACCGCCACGCGGTTGGCATGGCGTTCCACCAGGCCGAGGTCGTGCGTGATGAACAGGATGCCCAGTTGCTGTTCGCTGCGCAGCTCCGCCAGCAGTTGCATCACTTCATGCTGGGTGGACACATCCAGCGCTGTAGTCGGTTCGTCAGCGAGCAGTAACAGCGGCTTGCAGGCAAGTGCCATCGCGATCGCGGCGCGCTGCAGCATGCCGCCGGAAAATTCGTGCGCGTAGCGGTGGGCTTTCTGCGCGGCGTCGCGCACCTGCATGCGCTCGAGCAGCCGCACGGCTTCGCGTTCCGCATCGTGCCGCGTGTAGCCATGCAGCACGCGCAGCGGCTCGGCAATCTGGTAACCGACGGTGAGCACCGGATTGAAGGTCGCCATCGGGTTCTGGAACACCATGGCCATGCCGCGCGGGTAATGGCCCACCAGCAGGGGCTGGCCGTCGAACAGCGCAGCAGCGGCGCTGACTTCGGCGGCCGGTGGCAACAGATTCATCAAGGCCTGTGCCGTGACGCTCTTCCCGCAACCCGATTCGCCGACCACAGCCAGCATCTCGCCCTGCGCCACGGTGAAACTCGCATCGCGTACGGCATGCACCGTGCCGCGCGGCGAGGGTAGCTGCACGCGCAACTGGTCCACCTGCAGCAGTGGCGCCTTCATTGGCGAGCCTCGCGGGCCTGCACATCCAGCGCATCGCGCAGGCCATCGCCGACCAGGTTGAAGGCCAGAACGCTGGCGCTGATGAATGCGGCGGGGAACAGCAGTTCATGCGGATGTGTGAGCAATGTCGACAGCCCTTCATTGCACATCGAACCCCACGACGCGGCTGGTGGCACCACACCGAGGCCGATGAAGGACAGGAATGCTTCGGTGAAGATCGCCGACGGTATCGCGAAGCTGAGCGTCACCAGCAGTGACGGCAGCACATTCGGCAGCAGGTGGCGCCAGACGATGTAGAAACCGGAGGCGCCCTGCAGACGCGCGGCATCGACATAGGCCATGCTGCGCAGTTGCAGTACTTGCGCGCGCACCAGCCTTGCGGTGTTCGGCCAGCTCAACAACAGCAAGGCCACCAGCAGGGCTGTGATGCCGCTGTCGCCGGGGCCGATGCCGAAAGCGATGCGCAACAGGATGACGAACAGCAGGAACGGCAGCGCGATGATGAAATCGGCGAAAGCCATCATCAGCGTGTCGGTGCGGCCGCCGCGATAACCGGCGATGGCGCCGTACAGCGCGCCGGCCAGCACATACAGCAGCGGAGCCGCAAAACCGATGAACAGCGACGTGCGGCCACCTTCGATGAGGCGCGCGAGCAGGTCGCGGCCGAGCTTGTCGGTGCCGAAAGGGTGGGCCGGCAAGGCGACGGTGGCCGGGCGCTCATCCGCACCGAGCAGGCCGTTGGCACGCAGTTGTTCCGCCGGTGTGGCGTGGGCGACATCGACGGCCAGTGTCCGGTAATGCGCGACGGCGTTGCCCGCATCCAGTGCCGCGACGGAATAGTAGTAGCGGCGGTTCTCCAGCAGCAGCTGGTCGTTGTAGTGCAGCACACTGGCCGTACCATCAGGCTGTAGCGTGGCCAGTGGCAAGCCGAGATCCCGAGGCCCGGACGGCGGCAGGGTGTGGCGGTACAGCGCGAAACGTTCCGCGCCGCTGCCCGGCCAGGCCAGGGGCACGCTTTCGGTGTGGGCCGGGGCCAGCAGTTGCAGTGTGTCGATGTTGTCGGGCACTGGCGCGCTGCCTGGTGCATCCGCGTAGATCACGACTGTCTGCAAGCCGCGCTGCGGTGCTTGTGATATTTGTGTGAGGTCCATGGCTGCGGGATCGACGCGCCACAGCAATGGCCCCAGCAGGCAGAACAGCGTGAGCAACAGCAGCGTGGCGAGGCCGGCCAGCGCAGCCGGGTTGCGCGCCAGGTCGCGGCCGACATCGCGCCACAGGTTGCCGTGCTCTGCAGCGGGCGGCGTCATGTGCGCTGCTCCTGCAGGCGGATGCGCGGGTCGACGAGGCCGACCAGCAGGTCCACCACCAGCACCATCAGCACCAGGAAGCTGCCGTAGAACACCGTGGTACCCATGATCACGGTGTAGTCGAGTTGCTGTACGGCCTGCACAAAATAGCGGCCGAGGCCGGGAATGGCGAACACCGTTTCGACCACAAACCCGCCGGTGGTGATGGCGGCAATGGCCGGGCCGAGCAGCGACAACACCGGCAGCACGGCGTTGCGCAGCGCATGCACGCAGAAAATGCGGCCCGGTGACAGGCCTTTGGCGCGCGCCGTGCGGATGTAGTGCGCCTGCTGCACATCGAGCAGCGAGGAGCGCATCAGGCGTGTCATGTAGGCCATGGTGCCGAGCCCGAGCACCAGCGCGGGCAGCAGCAT
>CALMIC010000249.1 GCA_937864065.1 uncultured Cellvibrionales bacterium
GGAAAAGCTGTTGACCGGCATGCGCACCTGCGCCTGCACAAAACCGAGGCCATGCAACAGTTGCTCGGCGCGATATTCCGCATCATAGCCATGCAGGGCTTCCAGCTCGGCATAACACAAGGCCAGGCGATCATTGTCGCCTTTTGCTTCCGCTGCAACCAACCGCTGCTGCACGGCGCGCAATTCGCGATCACCATCGAGCACATAATCCAGCGCAGTGCGATCACTGGCCGACACCTCCTGCGCCATGTGCGCCACGCGCCAGGTGCCCGGCATGGACATCTCGCCCGCGTCGAGCGCGAGCTGGCCGAGCAGCAGCTGGAACAGGCTCGACTTGCCGCAACCGTTGCGACCGATCACGCCGACATGGCGGCCTGGGTTGATCGTCAGCGAGGCATGCTCTAGCAGATGCTGCACACCGCGCAGCAACGTGATGTCTTTCAGGACAATCATCTGCGGGCGTCAGCTGGCCAGTGTCTCGGCAATAATCCGGTAAACCGACGGATTGAAGGCAAAGCCGACATGGCTGGAATTCACCGCCACGTGCGCAATGTTCTCGTGGTCGGCCAGACGCGCGGCACCCTCACCTACAATGCCATCGTTCGGGCTGTAGATCACGGTGGTTTTCACCTTGCGGTCTGTGATCGCGTCGTGCTTGAGCCAACCGTCGAAGTCCTGGCCTTCATCCGGCGTGCTGCTGAAGTTGAGCCGCTTGAGCACATTCCAGGCCGCCGTTCCACGCGGGTCGCCATAGGGTGCACCGAGGGTGATGACGTGGTTCAGGTGGTCGGGCACACGATCTGCCATGCTGTTGGCGTATATGCCCCCGAGGCTCCAGCCAATCAGGCTGACCTTGCGGCCCGTTTCCTCATGCAACTGGCCAATGCGTGCGGCCACGCGATTTTCCGTTGCTTCGCGGAAAGCATTGACCTGGTCGATCGCCGTAATGCGCGATTTGGTGAAATTGACGCCCAGTTCCCACGGCCGCGCATCGTAACCCCAGCGTTGCAGGTAGTAGCGCAGCACATACATGACACTGTCGCCGGCACCGTAGCCGGGCAACACCATCACCGGATGCCCGTCACCCTGCGGGACTTGCAGTAATTCGCGATGGCGCAGGCCAAGACTGGCTATCTCCCAGGCCGCGCGCGGTGCTTCCAGCAGCGACCACCATACCGATGGCGGCGCCACCACCAGTTCATCGCGCCGGTTGTTCGCTGTCATCACCTGTCACCTGCTCTAGAAACACTGTCGGGTTGCAGTATGGCAAGTCGGCCTGAGCCCAGCAATGACGGTAATTGCAGGGGATCACATCAATGCCGGCAGTATTGCCGGTAGCGCGCCCAGCGCCATGGTACAGGTGCCTGACACAGTGCAAGGGTCTGCTCCATGCCTGCCGCAGACAGGCGCAGGCGGATCGCCCCCGTCTCCGCTGTGTTGAGCCAGCGTATACCCTGTATCTCATAACGGCCGGTCACCTGCACCGCTGGATGATGGAAACGGTTGCGGTAGCCGGCACTGGCGATTGCCAGCGACGGCCGCACAGCGGACAGCAACGCAGGGGATGAAGAGGTCTTGCTGCCGTGGTGCGGCATCAGCAGCACGTCAGCGCGCAGGTCGATGCCCGCCATGGCGAGCTGCTGTTCGGCGCGCTGCTCGATATCACCGGCCAGCAGCAGCCGCTGTTCGCCCGCCTCCACCTGCAACACACAGCTGCGGTTGTTGTCATCGGGCAGCGTGCCGCTATCCGGGTGCAGAATGCGGAAACTGACACCATCCCAACGCCAGTGCATGCCGGCACGGCATGGCAGGAACGGCGGCACACCCTGCAAGGATTCCGGCGTGCCTGACCACAACTGCCGCGCAGGATATTCCTGTAGCAAGCCGGCCGCGCCGCCGGCGTGATCACTGTCCGCATGCGACAGCAGCAGCATGTCCAGCCCCGCGACCCGCTGCTGGCGCAAGGCCGGTGCGACAATGTCCCTGCCGGCATCGAAACGTTCGGAGCTGCGGTCGCCGGTGTCATAGACCAGCACATGCCTGGCCGTGCGCACGATCACCGACAGCCCCTGCCCCACATCCAGCACGGTCACTTCCACCTCGCCGGGCGACAAGCCGATGCCGCGCGGCAACAGCATCGGCAGGCACAGCAGGCAGCCGGCTAGCCGCAGTGGCAGCCCCGAGGGTGCCAGGCACAGCAGGTACAAGCCCATCATCGCCAGGCACAGCGCTGCCCAACCTGCGCCACCCAGTGACCATTGCCAGTGTTCACCGAGCCCTATGCCCCACTGCATCACTTGCCAGTACAGGTCGAGCGTCCAGCCAGACAGTTGCAGCAACCAGCCGGCCAGCGTGGTCGATAGCGGCAGTACGAGCACAGCGGCAAAACCGGCAGGCAAGCTGACGAAACTGACCCAGGGCACGGCCAGCAAGTTGAGGGGCAGCGACAGCAGCGGCATGCGTCCGTAGACGAACAACAGCACCGGTGCCATCAACACAAACAGCAAACCTTGCAGTCGCAGCCCAGACAGGCACTGCTGCCAGAAACCTAGCCGCTGTGCATGGCGCCAGCCATGGCTGGCCAGCAACAACACCGCAGTGGCAACAAACGAGAACCAGAAACCCGACGACAGTATCGATAACGGATTCAGCGCGTATACGGCCACCAGCGACACCAGCAAGGCCGTGCCGAAACGGAAGCGGCCGTAAACCAGTTGTTGCAGCACGGCGACAGCGACCATCACCAACGACCGCTGCGTAGCAACCGAAAAACCCGCGAGCAATGCATAGGCTGTCGCCAGTACCAGTGAGGCGTGACAGCCCCAATGTGCGGCCGGCATCAAATGCAATGGCCAGACCAGCAACCTGGCCAGCCAACTGGCCAGCAGATGCACCAGTGCAGCAACCAGCACGATATGCAGGCCGGATACTGACAGCAGATGGATCGTGCCACTGTCGCGCAATACCTGCCATTGCTGTACATCAATGTCGGCGTAACTACCGATCAACAGCCCGAGCAAGGTACTGCTCGCGCGTTCACTCAAGGGCGCCGAACGGATCCACGTCGCCAGCCATGCACGGCTGCGCAGCAGCACTGCCGGCTGCAGCGGCTCACAACCCGCGACAGCCTTCACATAACCCGTGGCGCGGTAACCGGCCTGTAACAGCCAGGCCTGGTAATCAAACTGGCCGAAGTTCAGCAGCCCGCGTGGTCGTCGTAACTTCACGCTGAAACGATAGCGGCAACTGAATGACGGCGCCGCATCCCAACCTGTTTCTTCAAACACGGACAGCCGCAGTTTGCCGCCGAGTTCCTCGGCGTGGAAATCGAATTGCCAGCCCCGTTCCGTGCGACGCGGGAAATCGAGCACATGCCCGGTCACAGTGATCTCCCTGCCCTCGTCTGCCGCCGGCAACCAGCCGGCGATAGCGCGCTGGCAACACCAGGCAAACCAGATGGCAGCGACAAGCAACAGTATGGTGGGCCACAGCCAGCGCGGCGGGATGATGCCTTTGTTGGTACTGAAACCGTCCATGGTTCCGGATGCTCCTTGCGCGTGCTGCTCGTCAGTCGCGCCCTTCGTAATAGCGGGCAATCCGCCGCAGGCGTCGCTTGTCTGCCGCTGTCAGCTGCCGGCGGCCGGTGTACTGGTGATAGAACCAGAGCCGCCAACGCAACGGCAGGAACTCGCGGGCAAGCTTGTCCAGGTGCGCCAGGTCTTTCATCACCCGGTATTCGAGGAATGGCCACAGCCAGAAACGCCCGCCGGGACAATCAAAAAAATACACGGCAGCCTGCTGCTGTTCCACCATCGGCGGCACCACCAGGATATTGCGCCAGTCCAGGTCATTGTGGGCGAAACGGTGCTGGTGCATGCGGCGGGTAAAATCTGCCACCTGGCGCGCCAGTGGCCTGAAGTGCTCTCGTTCAAACAGTAACGGACTGTGCTGGCGGGCCAGTTGCTCGAGATCGCAGGCACCGTCGAGACCAGCTGTGACCAGCGCGCCGCGCACAAAGCGCCCGCACACTTTTTCCTCGCCGCAGGCGAGGATTGCCGGCGTGGCGATGCCCCATTGGCGGAACAGCTGCAGGTTTTCCCATTCCGCGCGGACGCGGGAACGGCCGAGGTACTTGCGCAGGTACTTGCCGCTCTTCGTGTAGCGTTTCACATAGAAAGTCTTGCCATCCAGCTCATGGCGGGTGACAACACTCTTCGGGTCCTGGGTCAGGCGTTTGCCTTTAAGGGCAAAGCAACTATCGAGCGAAGCCAGGGCCTCACCCAGCGCGCTGTCACGGATCGCATCCGCCACCTGCCAGTTGGCTGTCATGCCGGGAAACCTTGCCAGTAATCCTGTTCCGTTGTCAGAAGCGGGAGCCTTGCAGGATCTGCACAGTTTTCTCGAGATCGAGCTCGTTATCATCGATAAAGCGGAACGTTGTCCAGGCAATATTCACCAGGTCACCATTGACCAGTTTCTGCTCGGTGATGCGCTCTTCATTGACGTAGGTGCCATTGGTGCTGCCGAGGTCACGCAGGATGAAGTCGCAATGCCCTTCAAAATAGCTGTGCTCCCTCGCCTCGATGACGGCATGCTGCGAACTGACCGCCACATCGTCCAGCACGATATCGCTTTTCGGGTGGCGACCGATACTGTGGGACTGCTTGTCCAGCGTGAACTTGTTGCCCACGACGCCGTCGATCAACTGCACCAGCATTGCCATAATGATCCCCCCGATCACGATCTTGCCATGTTATCGCGTGTTTACCGCGCCGTTGTGCTGCAATTCACACAAACAGCACGACCACTGAAACATTGTCGGTTGCGCCATGAGCCAACGCCTCGCCGAGCAAGCGTTCACAGGCGGCATCACTGTCGCCGGCCGAAGAGAGGATGGCAGCGATGTCTGCCGCAGGCAGCATGTTGCTGAGGCCATCCGAACACAACAGCAACCGGTCGCCAGCTTGTACTGGCATGCTGGCACTATCGATTTGCACAACGGCTTGTGAACCGAGTGAGCGGGCCAGGTAATGGCGCAGCGGGCTGCGCTCGGCTTGGGCGGCGGTCAGCACACCGTCATCCATCATCTGCTGCACCACAGAATGGTCGCGCGTCAGCTGCTCCAGGATGCCGTGGCGCAGCCGGTAGCAGCGGGAGTCACCGATATGGGCCAGGTGCAACTGGCCTCCCGCCAGCAATGCAGCCACCAGCGTGGTGCCCATCTGCCGCAAGGCGTTATCCGCCGCTGCCTGCTGGCGGATGCTGTCATTCGCCGCACGGGCCACATCACACAGCCACAGGCTGTCGAGCTCACCATGCTGGCGGGCATCCCAGCGGCGCGCATAGGCATCCACGGCGAGATGGCTGGCAACTGCACCACCCGCATGGCCGCCCATGCCGTCAGCCACCACGGCCAGCACCTTGCCATCATCGACCTGCAACAACACAGAGTCTTCGTTCTGGCGACGCACACAACCGATATGCGTCAGTGCTGCTGCACTGGCTTCACCCGCCACCATCATCAGGAAAACTCCCGCTCGTAGGCGCGCTGGAATGCATCCGCCATTTCACCGGCCGAGGCATAGCGGTTGGCGGGATTTTTCTGCAAGGCCTTGTTGACTATGCGCCGGGCACTGTCAGGCAAGCCGGGGCTGACCTCCTCGATTGGCCGGAATTTGCCCTGCACGATCTGGTAAGACAGGTTCGCCAGGCTGTCTCCCTTGAATGGCAATTCACCGGTCAGCAGCTGGTAAAACGTCACGCCGATACTGAAGATGTCGGAACGCCCTGTCGCCGGCTCACCCTTCAACTGCTCGGGCGACATGTACAGCGGGCTGCCGAGGATGTCACCGGTTTTCGTGCGCGTCGCCGAGCCGTCCATGATGCGCGCGATACCAAAATCGGCCACTTTCACTTCATTGGTCTTCTCGTCAAACAGGATGTTGCTCGGCTTGATATCGCGATGCACGATCCCCTGGGAATTGGCGTAATCCACCGCATCCGCAACCTGGGCCATGATCCAGTACACCATCTCGGCGCCGAGCAGGTCGGGCTGGCGCACGTGCGCTGCCAGCGATGTGCCACTGACATAATCCATGGCGATATAAGCGAGGTCTGCCTCCTCACCGGCGTCATAGATCGTCACGATGTTGGGGTGGCGCAGGCGTCCCGCTGCTTCCGCTTCACGGAAGAAGCGCTCTTTCAGGGCAGGCAGATCCGTCGGCGGGAACTGGTCATAATGCAGCGTCTTGATCGCCACCTGGCGCGAGATTTTCGGGTCGAAACCGAGGTAGACCACACCCATCGCACCACGGCCCAGTTCACGCTGCACCTGGTAGCGACCGAGCTGGCGGCGAGGGGCGCCCGAGCGGGCTGGCGCTCCGCCACCGGCTGCGCGCGGCAGTGGGACTGTCGCATCGACCAGCACCGTATCCTCGAGGTCACTGTCAAAGTCATCACGCCGGCCGCCAAAGACTGGCGCAATCTTGCTGGCTGCTGCTGGACGGGCGCGCCGTCCCAACCAGCCGGCAAGCCAACCGCCCGCCTTGCCGGGCGGGGGCTCCACAGCAGGCAGCAACACCGTGGACGACATACCAGCCTCTGCGATGGGGTAGTAGCTGCGGCGGACACACCACAGCAGCATCAACAGGTGCCCGGCCAGCAAGGCTGCCACCCAATAGCCGAGGGGCAACCATTCACGATGCAACAGCAGCAACAATTGTTGCGTGAGCAGCATTGCCAGCAGTAGCAGCAGGGAAACCACCGTACTGATCCGCAACGTGAGGTAAGGGATGAACAGGCAATAGAGCAACAGCAGGCACAACACTGCGATGTGGGCAAGCGCGAACCAGGGGACATTGACTGCATACAGTCCGGCTTCGAGACTGACCAGGCTGTAGAGCAAGTCATCCGCTACCGTATCACCCACTTCGCCGATGACCACGGTCTTCTCATGCAACATACGCCTGGCATCCTGGCCCGTGAGCTGGCCCAGACTGTAGCGCTGCAGCGCCGGCGCCTTGCCGACTGATTGCGACAACAGTGGCAGCACAGTGCCAGTCATTGAAACGCGCAGCTGGTGATCGGCAAAGCGGATAACGCCGCCACCAGGATGCCATTCGGGCGGACGGAACTGCTGCTGCAACTGGAACAGTGCCAACCTCGCGTCCGGCAAGGCTCCCTGCTCTCCGTGCCACAACAAGGGCCGTTCCAGTGCAACGGCTGCAGCGAGCGGGTAGACCGGCACACGGGGAAACGTTATGGAGCCTGTCGACAGCGCGGCAGGACGATACAGCATGGAGGAAGCTTGCCGGGAGAATGGCAACGGCAGTGATACTTCTGCAGGCCTGACCACTTGCGACTGCGGCGGCACCTGCACCCGCAGGATCCGCTCATTGGCCAGCATGGACTGGAACGTGCGCATCGCCTGCGACATGGCAGACAGCTCAGTCATCGTCCCGTCAGGCAGCCCGTCATTGAGCAGGTGACTGCGATTGAGTACAGCTTCCAGCACACCGTAATCGGTCCACATCGGCTCATGCATGACCAAAGCGACACCGCGGGTGAAGGTTTCCTGTAACTGCGCCAGCATCGCCATGACCGCGCGGGCATTGGCGGGATCATGCAGTAGTCGCTGCATGTCATCATGCGGGATATCGACACGGACATAGTGGCGGGTATCGACATTTTCCCGTTGCAGCCAGGCCCCGATAGTGAACAGGGCGCGATCCAGCGGCGCGAAAATACTTGCGCCGGCCATCGGGGCCAGCAGGATGGCGGCAAACCAGCAAGCCAGCAGCAAGCGCATGTCCAGCAGCGCAGCGAGGTAGCGCCACCAGCTGCCACTCGGCACAGCCCGCTGTTTCATTGCGCCATTCCCTCGCTGGCAGAAACGGTTACGGCTTGTCGTCTACCGGTTCTGGTTCGGCAGCACGGCGTTTGATGGTAGCTGCAGCACGCAAACCCTGCTCGTAAAGGCCAAAATCGCTGTTACCAGCAGCCGCTGCCAGACGCTGCTCGACCTGGCGATATTCCTCGCTAGCCGGCGCCGGTTGGACAGATTCAACCGCTGTCAGCTGCAGCAACACCCAGTCGCCATTGCCCAGAGGCATGCTGTCGGCCACGACCGCACCGGCCCCCGGTTGCGGCAGGCTGAAAACGGCCTGCACCATCTCCGCTTCGGCACCTGCATCACGGCGCGTCTTGCCGGCCAGCTGCTGTAATTTGAGGCCTTCCTGTTTCGCAATGTCGGCCAGTGCAGTACCGGATTTGAGCTTCTCTTCCAGGGTTTCCAGCTTCTGCTTCAGTACGGCAGAAGCCTGCTCCCGTTGCAGGCGGGCAACGATATCCGCACGCACTTCAGCCAACTCACGCGGCTTGGGCAAATCATGGCTGGCGACACGCAGCACGATAGCCCTGTCAGCACCGAGTTCGATCACCTGGCTGTTCTTGCCGGAATCCAGCAGTTCCGCCGAAAAAGCCGCATCAATGACTTTCTGCTGGCCAGCGATGCCAGCGCCTCCGCGACGGCCAAAAGCCGCTGTCTTTTTCACTGCCAGGCCCAGTTCGGCCGCGGGGCCGGCCAGGTCACCGGCACTGTATGTAGCTTCAGACAGCAGATCGAGCTTTTCCCCAAACAGCGCGACGACCTTGGCCTGGCGCAACTGCTTTTCGATGTCACCCTTGCGTTCCTCATAGGTCGGCATGGCGGTCTGGCGCACTTCCAGCAACTTGATGATGTGATAGCCGAACTCGGTCTTGACCGGCGGCGAAACATCACCCGGCTTCTGCAGTGCGGCCAGCGCAGCCTCGAACTCGGGCACGAAAGTCTCGCCGGTGGTATAGCCGACATCGCCGCCCTGACCGGCAGAACCCTCGTCACGCGAATATTTCTTCGCCAGGGCTGCAAAATCCTCCCCTTTGGCGAGCTTCTGGCTGATGGTATCCAGCAACGCCTTTTCTGAACCGTCTTTTTGCGGCTCGATAAGGATGTGCGCGGCGCGCCTTTCGGACGACGACTTGAATGCGGCCGCCTCCTCATCAAACTTCGCACGCACTTCTGCCTCATCCAGCAAGACAGTATCCAGCATGCCCTGTTTGTCCAGCTCGAGGTACTCGACCACGACTTTTTCTTCCGTGAGGAACTCTTCCGGATGCTCCTGGTAGTATTTTTCGACCTCGGCATCAGCCGGGGTGATGGCTTTCATCGTGTCCTGCAGCGGGAAGCGCACATAATCGACGCTGCGCTTCTGCGCTTCCAGCCGCGCAATATCGGCAACCTGCCTGCCGGTAATGAACGCGGTGCCGCTGATGCCCTGTTGCAGGTGCTGCAGGACCAGCTGTTCACGCAACTGGTCCTGGTAGGCCACGGCCGAGATGCGGGCGGCACGCAGGCGCTCCTTGTAGTACCCGGGATCAAATGTCTTGCCGTCGCGGCTGAAGGTAGGGTCACGCACAATCTCGCGGTCTACCGTGGTAGCACCGACCGTCATCTTCATCTCCTTCGTATGGTCACCCAGCAACTGGCGGCTGATCAGCGACTCCAGCGCCGGCTGGCGCAGCATCTTGTCGTTGAGGAAGCTTTCGTCGACCTGGCCGCCGAGCATCTGCATGTAGCGCTGGCGCATGACCTGGATGGCATTCGCAACTTCGGCTTCCGTGATGTCAGTGCCGTTGACAGTCACCACTGCCTGCTTCGCCGCATTGCGGCTGAAGAGACTCTCGACACCCCACAAGGCAAAAACGGCACAGAAAAAACCGACGATGATGATCGCAAAAGTACCCTTCAATTTTTCGCGAATGAACTCGAGCATGCCTACCCCACGGTTGAAACTTGTCTTTATCTGCCGGCTTCGCTGCCTGCCATGCGCCTGGTGACAGGCGCGGTATGGTAACAAAAAAGGCGCGTCCGGGGACGCGCCTTCTGGTATTGCCTTGCGGGTTGGGGCCAGTCTCAGCCCAGTGCGTCTTTCAGCGCCTTGCCCGGCTTGAAGCTGGGTTGCTTGGAGGCCTTGATCTCGATGGCTTCACCGGTTTTCGGGTTGCGGCCTGTGCGGGCAGCGCGCTCCTTGACAGCAAAGGTGCCAAAACCGACCAGCGTGACCTGGTCATTGTTTTTCAAGGCCTGGGTGATGCTGTCGATGACGGCATCGAGAGCCCGGCCAGCGGCGGCCTTGGGCAGATCCGCAGCAGCGGCAATAGCGTCAATCATCTCTGTCTTGTTCACGAAAAACCCCTTGGAAATGGTTCCATTGTTGACTAAATCGTATTCGGTGGGCCTGTTGCGGCACCGGACTGCTCGCGCGAAAACTCTCCTGGAAGGTTGGCGGGACTTGCTTGCTAGCACAACGAACGCGCGAGGGCGGGATTTATACCCCCCCATCCGTGGAGGGTCAAGCTTGCACCGCGCATTTCATTACTATAGCTGATAAGCCTCAATGCCTGCTGATCCTGCCCACATCTTCCTGGCTGGCCGGCTTGTCATCCACTGACGGGCCGTGGTACTGCTCGTCAGTCAGCGGCACCGGCATATGCTGCAAGGCTATCTCCAGCACCTCGTCAATCCATTTCACCGGCTTGATCAACAACTCCTGCTTGATGTTGTCTGGAATCTCCTTCAGGTCCCTTTCGTTTTCCTGCGGGATGATGACGGTACGGATGCCACCCCGGTGGGCTGCCAGCAGTTTTTCCTTGAGGCCACCGATCGGCAGCACCTGGCCGCGAAGGGTGATCTCGCCGGTCATCGCCACATCAGCCCGCACCGGGATATTGGTCAGTACGGACACCAGCGCCGTGCACATCGCGATACCGGCACTCGGGCCATCCTTCGGCGTAGCGCCTTCCGGCACATGGATATGCAGGTCATGTTTCTCGTGGAAGTTGGCCGGAATGCCCAGCACCTGCGCCCGGCTGCGCACGACCGTGAGCGCCGCCTGGATAGACTCCTGCATCACATCACCCAGCGAACCGGTCTTGACGATGCTGCCCTTGCCCTTCACGGCTGCGGCTTCGATGGTCAACAATTCACCACCCACCTGCGTCCAGGCCAGGCCGGTCACCTGGCCGACCTTGTTCTCGTCTTCTGCCCGGCCAAAACTGAACTTGCGCACGCCGCAGTAGGTTTCCAGGTTGCTACTGTCGATCACCAGCTTCGGGTTGCGGCCGTTGCGCACATTGCCCTTGACCACCTTGCGGCAGATCTTGGCCATTTCGCGCTCCAGCCCGCGCACACCTGCCTCGCGGGTGTAGTAGCGGATCACGTCGCGCACGGCGGCGTCCGTGATGTCGCACTCGCTGTCGCGCAAGCCGTTCTGGCGGAACTGCTTCGGGATCAGGTAGCGCCGCGCGATGTTCATTTTCTCGTCTTCGGTGTAGCCCGGGATGCGGATGATCTCCATCCGGTCGAGCAACGGACCGGGGATGTTCATCGAGTTGGAGGTACAGATGAACATCACACTCGACAGGTCGTAATCCACCTCGAGGTAATGGTCGCTGAAATTGCTGTTCTGTTCCGGATCGAGCACTTCCAGCAGGGCCGAGGCCGGGTCACCGCGATGGTCCATGCCCATCTTGTCGACCTCGTCGAGCAGGAACAGCGGGTTGTTGACGCCAACCTTGGCCAGCTTTTGCAACAGCTTGCCGGGCATCGAGCCGATGTAGGTGCGGCGATGCCCGCGGATTTCCGCTTCATCACGCACGCCGCCCAGCGCCATGCGCACGAACTTGCGGTTGGTGGCCTTGGCGATGGATTCACCGAGCGAGGTCTTGCCAACACCCGGCGGCCCCACCAGGCACAACACCGGGCCGCGCAATTTCTTCACGCGCTGCTGCACGGCGAGGTATTCCAGGATGCGTTCCTTGACCTCGTCCAGGCCATAATGGTCGCGATCAAGGATTTCCTCGGCACGCTTGAGGTCATGGCGCAAGCGCGTCTGCTTGCTCCATGGCATCGAGGTCATCCAGTCAATGAAACTGCGCACGACGGATGCTTCGGCCGACATCGGCGACATCATCTTCAGCTTGCCCAGTTCCCGGCGGACCTTTTCCTCGGCCTCCTTCGGCATGCGGGCCTCTGAGATCTTCTTCTCGATTTCCTCATGCTCGTTCGCCGTATCGGCATTGCCCAGTTCCTTCTGGATCGCCTTCATCTGTTCGTTCAGGTAATACTCGCGCTGGCTGCGCTCCATCTGTTTCTTCACGCGGCCGCGGATGCGTTTTTCCACCTGGAACAGGTCAATTTCCGCTTCCATGATGCCGAGCAGGTTTTCCATCCGGCTGTGCACATCGGGCATCTCCAGCATGTCCTGCTTCTGCGCGAGATCCAGCGGCATGTGGGTGGCAATGGTGTCGGCCAGGCGACCCGGGTTGTCAATTGCCGACAGGGAACTCATCACTTCGGCCGGGATTTTCTTGCTGAGGCTGACGTATTGTTCAAACTGTTTCATCAGGGTGCGCAGCATCGCTTCCGCCTCGGCATCAACCAGCGGCACCTCCTCGATCCTCTCCAGTGTGGCAGCAAAATAGCCACCCTGGTCCAGCATGCTGCGGATATTCGCCCGCGCACCGCCCTCCACCAGCACCTTGACTGTGCCATCCGGCAACTTCAGCAACTGCAGCACGGTGGCGATTGTGCCAATGCCATAGATATCGGCCGCTGTCGGTTCGTCTTCCGAGGCATTGCGCTGGGCGACCAGCAGGATCTGCTTGTCGGTTGCCATGGCCTGCTCCAGAGCACGTATCGACTTGTCCCGGCCGACAAACAGGGGAATGACCATATGCGGATACACCACCACATCGCGCAGCGGCAACAACGGCAACTCAAGCACCTGACCCATAAGCTCCCCTATAACAACCTGACGGCATCAAGCCGGACAAAAACAGTCTAGATGACTTCGTATATGGCAGCCAGCAGGGAAATATCAAGGATGGCTACCGGCCGGGCATGAAAAAGGCGACTCGAAAGCCGCCTTGTCCGTGTCATGCATCATTCCGCATCCGATGCCACCTTGCTCACCGGCGGCGGCTCAACGGCCTGGTAGACCAGCAACGGTTCGGAATCCCCGCGGATCACCGCCTCGTCAATGACGACCTTGCGCACATTCGGCTCGGAAGGCACCTTGTACATCGTGTCGAGCAAGACATTCTCGAGGATAGAACGCAAGCCACGGGCACCGGTCTTGCGCTCCATGGCCTTGCGGGCAACGGCGCGCAGTGCATCCTCGCGGAAATCGATCTCGACGTTTTCCATCTCGAACAACTTGGCGTACTGCTTCGTCAGGGCGTTGCGCGGCTCGGTGAGGATATTGATCAGTGCTTCCTCGTCGAGCTCCTCGAGCGTGGCGATGATAGGCAGGCGACCGACGAATTCCGGGATCAGGCCATAACGGACCAGGTCTTCCGGCTCCAGGTCTTTCAGCGTCTCGCCGATATTCTTGCCGGCATCCTTGCTCTTTACCTCGGCACTGAAGCCGATACCGCCCTTCTCGGAACGGTCACGGATGACCTTGTCGAGGCCGGCGAATGCACCGCCACAGATGAACAGGATGTTGCGGGTGTCGACCTGCAGGAATTCCTGCTGCGGGTGCTTGCGGCCACCCTGCGGGGGAACCGAGGCCACCGTGCCCTCGATCAGTTTCAGCAGTGCTTGCTGTACACCTTCGCCGGAGACATCACGGGTGATCGACGGGTTGTCAGACTTGCGCGATATCTTGTCGATCTCGTCGATGTAGACGATACCGATCTGGGCCTTCTCGACGTCGTAGTCGCACTTCTGCAGCAGTTTCTGGATGATGTTCTCGACGTCCTCACCGACATAACCGGCTTCGGTCAGCGTTGTGGCATCGGCGATGGTGAACGGCACATCCAGCAGGCGCGCCAGGGTTTCGGCGAGCAGGGTCTTGCCGCTGCCGGTCGGGCCGACCAGCAGGATATTGCTCTTGCTGAGCTCGACCTCACCGTCCTGCTTCTTGCCACCACTGGCCCGCAGGCGCTTGTAATGGTTGTAGACAGCCACCGCCAGCACCTTCTTGGCCTTCTGCTGGCCAATGACGTACTGGTCGAGGATGTCCTTGATTTCAGAGGGGGTCGGCAGCTTGTCGCGGCCATTCTCGGCAGCGTTTTCCTGGATTTCCTCGCGGATGATGTCGTTACAGAGATCGACACACTCATCGCAGATGAATACCGAAGGACCAGCGATCAGTTTCTTGACCTCATGCTGGCTCTTGCCGCAGAACGAACAGTACAGCAGCTTACTGTCGTCGCCGTGTTTGGCCATATTGCTTCTCCACCGTGCCCTTTAGCTAGCTGCCGGAATCATACCAGCAGGAGGATTATTTGGCAGTATCGGCAATTACGCGGCGCTCGAGCACCTCGTCAATCAGGCCGAAGGCTCTGGACTGCTCGGCGCTCATGAAATTGTCGCGCTCGGTTTCGCGGGCGATGGTCTCGACCGGCTGGCCGGTATGGAAAGCCATGATCTCGTTGAGGCGCTGGCGGATCTTGATGATTTCCTCAGCGTGGATAAGGATATCCGTGGCCTGGCCCTGCGCACCGCCGCTCGGCTGGTGGATCATCGTGCGCGCATTCGGCAGGCAGTAGCGCTTGCCCTTCGCGCCACCGGCCAGCAGGAAGGCACCCATGCTGCAGGCCTGGCCGATGCACATGGTGCTCACATCGGGCTTGATGAACTGCATCGTGTCATAGATCGACATACCAGCAGTGACAGAACCGCCCGGTGAGTTGATGTACAGATGAATGTCCTTGTCCGGGTTCTCCGCCTCGAGGAACAACAACTGGGCCACCACGAGGTTGGCCATGTAGTCTTCCACCGGCCCCACCAGGAACACCACCCGCTCCTTCAGCAAGCGCGAATAGATGTCGAATGAACGCTCACCGCGGGCGGTCTGTTCAATGACCATCGGCACCAGGCCGACGTTCCGGGGGGCGTGACGGATAATGCTATCGATCATGCTGACTGTCCTGTGTTCG
>CALMIC010000250.1 GCA_937864065.1 uncultured Cellvibrionales bacterium
CCCTGGAAAACGACGGCTTCGTCAATACCGCTATCCTCGCCTACTCGGCGAAATATGCCTCCAGTTACTACGGCCCTTTTCGTGATGCTGTCGGTTCGGCAGGCAACCTCGGCAAGGGCAACAAGTACAGCTACCAGATGGATCCGGCCAACAGCGACGAGGCACTGCACGAGTGCGCGCTCGATCTGGCCGAGGGCGCCGATATCATCATGGTGAAGCCCGGCATGCCCTACCTGGATGTGGTGCGCCGGGTGAAAGATGAGCTGCAAGTACCGACGTTTGTCTACCAGGTCAGCGGGGAGTACGCGATGCACGTTGCCGCGTTCGAGAAAGGCTGGCTGTCACGCGAAGCGGCGATGCTGGAATCGCTGCTCGCGTTCAAGCGCGCCGGCGCCGATGCGATCCTGACCTATTTCGCCAAAGACGCGGCGAAACTGCTATCACAGTAATTCAGAGCACCAGACGGCGGATATCGGAAATTTCCTCGACCAGGAAGGTGAAGAACCGTCCGGCATCCGCGCCATTGATCACACGGTGGTCGTAGGACAGGGTCAGCGGCAGCATCTTGCGCGGCACGAAAGCCGCGCCATCCCATACCGGTTTCATCTGGGTTTTTGACACACCGAGTATCGCCACCTCCGGCGCGTTGACGATCGGCGTGAACCCCTGCCCGCCGAGGGCGCCGAGACTGGAAATTGTGAAGCAGCCGCCCTGCATGTCAGTGGGCATCAGCTTGCCATGGCGCGCCTTGTCCGACAGCTGCGCGATTTCCGCGCCGAGATCCCACAGGCCTTTCTTGTCGACATCGCGGATCACCGGCACCATCAGGCCCATCGGCGTATCGACAGCAATGCCGATATGGATGTACTGCTTCTGCACAAAGTTCTCCCCGTCGCTGTGCAGCGAGCGATTGAATTTCGGGTGCTCGCGCAAGGCATTGGCCGAGGCTTTTAACAGGAAAGCCAGCGGCGTGAGCTTGATCTTGCGCTTCTCCATGTCGGCCTTCATGTCGGCGCGGAAATCTTCCAGGTCGGTGATGTCCGCCTCATCCCATTGCGTGACATGCGGCACGTTGAGCCAGGAACGGTGCATGTTGTCGCGCGTGATCTTGTCGATGCGCGTCAACGGCAGGGTCTCGACAGCCCCGAACTTGGCGAAATCAACCGGCGGGATCGCGGGAATACCGCTGCCTACAGCTGGTGCCGTACCAATACTCGCCATCTTGCTGACCAGCTGCTTCACATAACGGCGTACGTCGTCCTGCGTCAGCCGCCCGCGCGGGCCGCTGCCGGTCACATCGCGCAATTCAACACCCAGTTCGCGGGCGAGCTTGCGCACTGCCGGGCCGGCGTAAAGGACGCTGCCGTCTTTCGGCGCTGCGGGTGCAACGGCCGGCGCACTATCCGCGAGCGGTGCTGCCACCACAGGAGCAGCCTCTACCACCGGCGCAGGTGCAGCAGGGGCTGCCGTCTTTTCCGCCACCGGCACAACCGCCGGCGCAGGCGCTTCTGTTGTTGCTGATGACGCCGTCTCGATTTCCGCAATGACCGTGCCGCTGTGCACCTTGTCGCCGACCTTCACGGTCAGCGCGATGACGCGACCGGCCACCGTGCTCGGCACCTCCATCGAGGCCTTCGCGCTCTCCAGCACCACCAGCGACTGTTCTACCGCCACCTCATCCCCCGGCTTCACACACAGCTCGATCACATCGACGGCGTCATCCGTGCCCAGGTCAGGAATGCTTACTGATTGCTTCGCCACATCCACCTCAGCTGTAAAGCGGCGGATTCTTGTCCGCCGGGATACCGAAAGTCACACGCGCCTGTTCCACCACCTCGGCAGCAATGGCCCCTTCTTTCTGCAGGGCATGCAAGGCGGCCAGCACCACATGGTAGCGGTCAACCTCGAAATGCTTGCGCAATTGCGCGCGCGTGTCGCTGCGGCCAAAACCATCCGTGCCAAGCACTTCGTAGCGGCGAGGCACCCAGGCGCGGATCTGGTCGGCATACAGCTTCACGTAATCCGTGGCAGCTATCACCGGGCCTTGCGTGTCCGCCAGCAGCGACTGCACATAAGGCACCTGTGGCGGCTCTGTCGGGTGCAAGCGGTTCCAACGCTCGGCATCGAAACCGTCGCGGCGCAACTCGTTGAAACTGGTCACACTCCACACATTGGCCTTGAGGCCGAACTGCTCATGCAGGATCGCGGCTGCGGCTTGCACTTCACGCAGGATGGTGCCGGAACCCAGCAGCTGCAGCTGCGCACCTTCCTCGCGCTGCAGGCAGTACATGCCGCGCACGATGCCTTCCTCCACCCCGGGCGGCATCGGCGGCTGCACGTAGTTTTCGTTCATCGCCGTGAGGTAGTAGAAGCGGTTCTTCTGTTCCACCAGCATTTCGTGCAGGCCGCGCTGGATGATGACCGCCATTTCATAGGCGTAGCAAGGGTCATAGGTCACACAGTTCGGGATGCTCGCCGCGAGCACCAGGCTATGGCCGTCCTGGTGCTGCAGCCCTTCACCGTTCAGCGTGGTGCGGCCAGCCGTGGCGCCGATGAGGAAACCGCGGGCACTGGAATCGCCGGCAGCCCACGCGAGGTCACCGATGCGCTGGAAACCGAACATCGAATAAAAAATGTAGAACGGCACCAGCGGGCAATTGTGTGTGCTGTAAGACGTGGCGCAGGCAATCCACGCCGACATCGCACCGGCCTCGTTGATCCCCTCCTCCAGGATTTGCCCCTGCTCGGATTCCTTGTAGTAGAGCATCTGGTTGGCATCGACCGGGGTGTATTTCTGGCCTACCGACGAGTAGATACCGAGCTGGCGGAACATACCTTCCATGCCGAAGGTGCGCGCCTCATCCGGCACGATCGGCACTACACGGTTGCCGATATGCTTGTCCTTCACCAGGACAGATAGCAGTCGCACAAACGCCATGGTGGTCGAGATCTCGCGCCCGCCACTGCCGGCGAGGACCGGTTCGAAATCCGCCAGCGGCGGCGCCGGAAAACTTTCTGCCATTCGGCGGCGCGCCGGCAGCGGGCCGCCCAATGCCGCGCGGCGTTCGCGCATGTATTCCATTTCCGGGCTGTCTTCCGGCGGGCGGTAGAACGGGATGCTGTCAAGTTCGCCATCCGACAGCGGGATGTCAAAACGGTCGCGGAACAGGTGCAGGCTTTTCTCGTCGAGTTTCTTCACCGAGTGCGTGTCATTGGTGGCTTCACCCGCTGCGCCCATGCCATAACCTTTCACCGTTTGCGCCAGGATGACAGTCGGCTTGCCGCCATTGTTGTTGACCGCTTCCCAGTAAGCGGCGTAGACCTTGTACGGGTCGTGGCCGCCGCGGTTCAGTTCGGCAATATCCTGGTCGGACAGGTCCTCGACCAGCCTCAACAGTTCGGGATACTTGCCGAAGAAATGCTCGCGCGTGTAGGCGCCGCCCATGTTCTTGTAGTTCTGTAGTTCACCGTCGCAAACCTCGTCCATGCGCCGTTGCAACAGGCCGGTCTTGTCCTTTTCCAGCAGCGCATCCCAGTGCCGTCCCCACAGCACCTTGATGACATTCCAGCCCGCTCCGCGGAAAGCGCCTTCCAGCTCCTGCACGATCTTGCCATTGCCGCGCACCGGGCCATCGAGGCGCTGCAGGTTGCAGTTGACGACGAAAATCAGGTTGTCGAGCTTCTCGCGTCCCGCGAGTGAAATCGAACCGAGCGATTCCGGCTCATCGCATTCGCCATCGCCAAGGAAGGCCCAGACCTTGCGGTCGCCGTGGTCCACCAGCCCGCGTTTCTGCTGGTACTTCATCACGTGCGCCTGGTAGATCGCCTGGATCGGCCCGAGACCCATCGACACGGTCGGGAATTGCCAATAATCCGGCATCAGCCACGGGTGCGGGTAGGACGACAGGCCCTTGCCATCGACTTCACGGCGGAAATTGTCCAGCTGTTCCTCATCGAGGCGGCGCTCGAGGAACGAACGCGCATAGATGCCCGGCGCACTGTGGCCCTGGTAATAGATGAGGTCGGGCCTTTCACCACCACGGAAGAAATAGTTGAAGCCGATGTCATACAACAATGCCGCCGATGAGAACGTGGCGATATGCCCGCCGAGGCCGTCCTCGCGCTTGTTCGCACGCATCACCATGGCCAGCGCGTTCCAGCGGATCAGCGAACGGATGCGGCGCTCCATGAACACGTCGCCGGGCATGCGCTTTTCTTCGGTGAAATGGATGGTGTTGCGGTAGGGCGTGGTGATGGCTGTCGGCAGCTTGAGGCCTTTCTCATAGGCCTGCGCGGCCAGCGTGTACAGGATGAAGGCGGCGCGTTCGCGGCCGCCGTGCTGGATCAATGCCTCAAGCGCATCCAGCCATTCGCGGGTTTCCTGCGGATCGATATCGTCCACCGTCACTGCTCCTCATTGCTGTTATCGACAACGGTTGGCGCCAGTATATGTAAATTTTTTACAAGATGCCGCCTTTCAGGTAACGCTCGGCAGCGAGCAAGCCCATCACCGTCAACGAATCGGTAATCTCCCCACGGAAAATGGCGGCTATCGCCTCCTCCAGCGAAAAGCGCAGCACCTCTATATCCTCGGTGGCTTCTGGTGCCATTTCCCCTTGCGTGAGGCCGCGCGCCAGGAATATCGCACCGCTTTCATCGGTCACAGAATTGGAGGTATGCAGGTCGAGCAGGTGGGTCCACTCCGCGGCCGTGAGCCCGGTTTCCTCGCGCAACTCCCGCTGTGCCGTTTCGAGCATGTCCTCATCGAAAGGCGAGCCCCCCTCCGGGATCTCGATGCTGTACTGGTTAATCGTGTAGCGGAACTGCCGTACGAGCCAGACACATCCCACGGCATCAATAGGCACTACGCCAACGGCGCGGCTATTGAAATGCACCACGCCGTAGATGCCTCGGGTGCCAGCTGGCGTCAGCACATTCTCGTGCGTCACACGGATCCAGGGGTTTTCGTAGACCAGCTGCTGGTCGAGCTGGCGCCAGGGACCACGCCGGCGCGGGAAGGCGACATCTGTTTCAGGGCTGGATGACATCGGCTTGTACTCCCTCTGGTGGCGGCTGGTCGGTGATATGCAGGCGGCCTTGGGCATCTTTCCAGCGATAAAGCGGCTTAGCTGGCGACTCAACGGCAGGCGGCTGCACCGTCACATGGTGGCCGGCAGCGCCATTAGCCCCCCCTGGCTTCACCGCAGGCACTGGCGCGTTGCCAGACGGCAGCTGCGGCACCCCGTGTGCCAGCATATCGGCCAGCTGGCGCATCTTGTCGTCAGTCAGGAGCAGCAGCAGGTTTCCTTGCTGCAACTTCGCACGCAGCTCGGGATCAGCAGCAACCGCCTGGAATGCCGGGGTATTGCGCAACTTTTCATAATTGCCGACATGGCGAGTCAGAATGCCTGCCAGAGCCTCTGCCTGTTCCGCGCGGCCTTGACCGGGTAAGCCGACAGCCCCGAGAAACTGCATGACGCGCTCGTCAACAACGAGCGCGCGGAAATCCGCCAGCTGCATCACTGCCGCCGCCGGACCGCGCACCAGCACGGCATAGTTAACCGGATCCTGCAGCAAGCGCTGCAGCTCCGTTTTCCGGGCGAAGTATTGCAGGTCCTGCCCGAGTGACACCGGGTTGCGCACCAGCGCTTCGGCAGCCGGGGCTGCCGCGCTGTCACCCAGGGCCTGCCCGGCCAGCGCCGCCAGCGCCTCGCCGGACCATGTGCGCAGCCGGCCATTGATGCCATCTTCCGCTGCCACGCCCGCAGCCGGTGTTGCAGGCATGGCTGTGCGCTGCTGCCAGCCGTCCCGCAAGGTACCGACGGTCCACACCAGCAGCAGGCCGATGCCGAAACCGAGCGCAGCACCCAGCAAGCCGCCAGTCCAGCGCCCGCTGTCAATGTCCCAGTGCTCTGCCGCGAGGGAAGCCAGCCAGCTCGCCAGGCCGGCAAACACCACGCTCCCACCCACCAGCAGTAACAGGCCGGCTGCCGGCCAGGCCGTAACGACAGACAGGCCCGCTTCCCGCTCGAGGAAACCTGCGAACGCGGGCGTTTCCTGCCAGGCCAGCGCATAGGCCAGCAGGAAGACCGCGAGGCGCAGGATGAGGCGCAACAACCCCTTGCGCCAGCCCCAAAAGGCTGTCAGCAGGACGGTGAATGCTGTGATAGCGATATACATAAAGCCTGTTTGGTCCAGGAAACGCGCATCAACATAGCAGAAATCTGCCATGGTTGAGCGGCAAAAAAAAACCCCGCCGAAGCGGGGTTTTCCAGGCAACCAGGTTGCCGGTTACGCATCAGTTGCGGAAAGCAGCCGGTACGTATTTGTCATCAGCGTCAGAAGAACCTTCCCACTCGGTGATAGCTGAACCATCAGCGCTCAGGGTCGGGGTCAGCCTCAGGAACTTGCCATCAACCACTGCGTTGACGCCTTTGGTACCGCCGACCACAACATCAACCACGCCAGCGGCAACGGTCGGGGCTTCGCAGTACTGGGTATCTTCAGTGCCGCAACCAGCCACACCTTCGTCTGCCGGCAGGCTGCCGTTGGAAGCGAAAGCTTCAGACACAGACAGCTTACAGGCGCTGGCCACGCCGGCGCACTCGGTCAGCTTGGAGCGGATGGTGTAATCCTGGTAAGCCGGCAGGGCGACGGCGGCCAGGATACCGATGATCGCAACAACGATCATCAATTCAATCAGGGTGAAACCTTGTTGCAGTTGCTTTTTCATGGTGTATACCTCGAAAAGTGGTTTTTTGTAACCCTTGCGGGTGGAAGCCTTGCAACTGCCTTTCACGGTTAGCTGCTGCCTCTGGGTGAGGATAATACAAGCCGCGTGCCAACTTTGCGATAAAAAGATTTTTCCTTATAAATTATGAACTTAACACTTTCACCGAACCATGGATCGCAATCTGCCTGCGCCTGCAAGACAGGCCCTGTACCGGCGCAATGCGACGCTATGTGACCAATTTTGTCAGTTCACCGGTTTCAGGTAGCCCCAGCCGACCATAGGGCATATTTTCATCCCGAACTTGAAGTGTGAAGGCTATCGCATTGTAAAACCTGATTTATTGCGCGGCCTGTGCTTTGCCGATAGACTCAGCCGGTGATTAGTCGGCTCTCGCCCGCGCGGCGACTGGCCTAATGTGGACATCTAGAGCGGATCCCGATGAGCAGTATTCCCGTCAGCGGCCTGGCGCGCCGTCTGGTAAATGACAACCTGATCAGCATGGAGCAGGCGCAGAATGCCCTGCTGGAATCGCGCAAAGCCAAACAGCCGCTGGCGCAATGGCTGGTCGACAACAAGATTGTCGGTGCGCAGCCGATCGCGATAGCAGCCATGGAGGAATTCGGCGTCCCGTTGTATGACCTTAACGGCCATAACAGCGTGCAGATCCCGAAAGACACGGTAAAACGCGACCTGATCGAGAAATACCAGGTATTGCCGCTGTTCAAGCGTGGCAACCGCCTGTTCCTCGGCATGGCTGACCCCACTGACCTGCGCGCCCTGGATGACATCAAGTTCCAGACCGGCCTGACGACGGATGCCGTGCTGGTGCAACAGGACCAGCTGGCCAAAGCGATCGCGAAATTCCTCACCGATACGGAAGAAGATGCCGGCAAGGCGTTTGAAGGCCTCGATGAGGATTTCGACCTGGATGTGGAAGCCGTCGATGAAGATGGCCCCAAAGGCGAAGGCGGCGAAGGCGGTGCCGACGATGCGCCGATCGTCCGTTTCGTCAACAAGGTATTGCTGGACGCCATCAAGAGCGGCGCCTCCGACCTGCACTTCGAACCGTATGAAAAAGCTTACCGTATCCGCTTCCGCACCGACGGCGTACTGCATGAAGTGACGCGGCCGCCGCTGGCGCTAGGTCCCAAGCTGGCCGCACGCCTGAAGGTCATGTCCAAGATGGACATTTCCGAAAGGCGCGTGCCGCAAGACGGCCGTATCAAGATGAAGCTGTCGAAAACCAAGGCGATCGATTTCCGCGTCAACACCTTGCCGACACTGTGGGGCGAAAAGGTGGTCATGCGTATCCTCGATCCCAGCAGCGCACAGATGGGTATCGACGCGCTCGGTTACGAGGATTACCAGAAAGAGATGTATATGAAAGCCCTGCACCAGCCGCAGGGCATGATCCTCGTGACGGGCCCCACCGGCTCGGGCAAGACCGTATCGCTGTACACCGGCCTCAACATCCTCAACACTGACGAACGCAATATTTCCACTGCCGAGGATCCGGTCGAGATCAACCTCGAAGGCATCAACCAGGTCAACGTGAACATCAAGGTCGGCCTTGGCTTTTCCGAAGCCCTGCGCGCATTCCTGCGTCAGGATCCGGACATTATCATGGTGGGCGAGATCCGCGATCTGGAAACCGCCAATATCGCTATCAAGGCCGCGCAGACCGGCCACATGGTGATGTCGACCCTGCACACCAACTCCGCGCCGGAAACGCTGACGCGCATGCTCAACATGGGTGTTCCGGCATTCAACCTGGCCACGTCAGTCAACCTGATCATTGCCCAGCGACTCGCACGCCGCCTCTGTCCGGCCTGCAAGCAGCCTGCCACCGACATCCCGGAATCGGTGATGCAGGAAGAAGGCCTGCTCGATTGCGGCATCCCGCGCGAGGAAATCACCCTGTTCAAGCCGGTCGGTTGCGACCTGTGCAACAAGGGTTACAAGGGGCGGGTGGGTGTCTATGAGGTTGTGCGTATCACACCGCGCATCTCGCGCATCATCATGGAAGAAGGCAATTCCATCCAGATCGCGGAAGCCGCCAAGGCGGAAGGGTTCTATGATCTGCGTATATCGGGCCTGCGCAAGTGTGCGTGGGGTCTCACCAGTCTTGAAGAAATAAACCGGGTTACCAAGGACTAAACCATGGCCACGACCACTGCTACCAAGAATACCAAGCCAGCCGCCAAACCCCAGGGCCCGAAAAAACCCAAGGTCAAGGAACCAGACATCTACGTCTGGGAAGCAAAAAACAAGAAGGGCCAGAAGGTCAAGGGTGAACTGAAGGGCAACAACCTTACCGATATCAAGGCCCAACTGCGTAAACAAGGCTACCCGAACGCCAAAGTCAAGAAGCGCCCCAAGCCACTGTTTGGCGGTGCAGGCAAGGCGGTCGAGCCCGCTGATATTGCCGTGTTCACCCGGCAGATGGCCACAATGATGAAAGCCGGTGTACCGCTGGTACAGTCATTCGAACTGGTGGCCGATGGACTGGAAAACCAGAACATGCGAAAGATGGTCTTGCAGATCCGCGATGAAGTCTCTGCGGGCGGCAGTTTTGGCGGTGCTCTGCGCAAGCACCCGAAACACTTCGACGACCTGTTCTGCAGCCTCGTCGAGTCCGGCGAACAGTCCGGCGCCCTGGAAACCATGCTGGAACGCCTCGCTACCTACAAGGAGAAAACCGAGGCGCTGAAGAAGAAAATCAAGAAAGCCCTGACCTACCCGATCGCTGTTCTCGTTGTAGCTTTCGTGGTGACGGGAATACTGCTGATCAAGGTAGTACCGGTATTCGCCGAGACCTTCGCTTCATTCGGGGCAGACCTGCCAGCTTTCACCCTTTTTGTGCTTAACTTGTCGAAAGCGGCACAGGCGCATTGGTGGAAAATACTCGGTGTCGTCATCATTGCCAGTTTTGTTTTCAGGCAAGCAAGAGCCAATAGCCAGACATTCGCTGACCAGGTAGACGCGTTTTCACTGAAAATCCCTATCGTGGGCGCCATCATCAATGAGGCTACCGTGGCACGCATTGCACGGACGCTTTCAACAACTTTCTCGGCCGGTGTTCCGCTGGTGGAAGCACTCGACTCCGTATCTGGCGCCGCCGGCAATGCGGTCTATCGTGATGCGGTGAAGCAGGTGCGAGATGACGTGACCGGCGGTACCCAGATCAACGTCGCTTTCCGTGCGACTGGCGTGTTCCCAACCCTGCTGGTGCAGATGACATCGATCGGTGAGGAATCCGGGTCTCTGGATACCATGCTGGAAAAAGTGGCCACGCACTACGAAGCAGAGGTGGACAACAAGGTAGACAACCTCACCGCGCTGTTAGAGCCAATGATCATGTCCATTCTCGGCATTCTCATCGGCGGCCTGATGGTTGCGATGTACATGCCGATATTCCAGTTGGGGCAAGTGGTCTAAGTGCAAGCATTACACTTGCTGGCGCAAGATCCCGCGCTTTTTGCAGCGGTAGCGCTATTGTTTGGCACCGCTATCGGCAGCTTCCTGAATGTGCTTTGCTTGCGCCTGCCCGTCATGATGGAACGGGAGTGGCGCTCGCAGTGCCATGAAATGCTGGGGTTGCCAGCAGACTCCATCCAGGAAAGGTTTAACCTTGCCTTTCCACCATCGCGCTGCCCACAGTGCGGCCACAGCATCAGGGCCTGGGAGAACATCCCTGTCATCAGTTACCTGTTGCTGAAAGGCCGCTGTTCCGGTTGTGGCACAGGCATTTCCGCACGTTACCCTTTTGTCGAAGCTGCTTGTGGTGTACTCAGTGCCGTAGTGGCTTGGCACTTCGGACCCGGCTGGCAGTGTGCAGCTGCGCTGGTACTGACCTGGGCGCTACTGGCGTTGGCGATTATCGACTTCGACACCCAGTTGCTGCCTGACGACATCACCCTCCCCTTGCTGTGGGCCGGCCTGCTGCTGGCCCTGGGCAATACCTTCATACCCCTGCGTGATGCCGTCATCGGCGCAGCGGCCGGTTACCTGATCCTCTGGACGGTCTACTGGGTATTCAAGTTGATCACCGGCCGCGAGGGCATGGGTTTCGGTGATTTCAAGTTGCTTGCTGCACTCGGTGCCTGGCTGGGCTGGCAAGCCTTGCCCCAGGTGATACTGTTGTCCTCCGTTGTCGGCGCGGTTGTGGGTATAGGCATGATCGTGCTGCGCGGCCGCGATCGCCAGATTCCCATCCCCTTCGGTCCCTACCTCGCAGCCGCCGGCTGGATTGCATTGCTGTGGGGCCATGAGATCAGCCGCTGGTACCTGAATGCCAGCGGGATGAACCACTGAGCTTCAGGGCGTGGTTTTCATCGTCGGCCTCACCGGTGGTATCGGCAGTGGCAAAACGGCCGTGTCAGACCGTTTTGCCAAACTCGGCATCAAGGTTGTTGACGCAGATGTCTGTGCTCGCGTGGTCGTGGAACCGGGCAGGCCGGCGCTGGCACAGATCGTCGACCATTTCGGCCCGGAAGTCCTCCAGGCAGACGGCTCCCTTGATCGCGCCAGGCTGCGTCAGATCGTGTTTGCCAACGAGGCCGAGCGCAAGTGGCTGGAAAGTTTGTTGCATCCACTGATTTTCGAGGAAATGTGGTCGCAGTTGCAGTCAGCCAACAGCCCCTATGCCATCCTCGTCTCGCCACTGCTGGTAGAAGCCGGGCAGAACGCCATCTGCCAGCGGATCCTGGTCGTGGATGTGCCGGAAGACGTGCAGTTAGCACGGACAATGGCACGCGATGCCAATTCAGCCGAACAGGTCAAGGCCATGATGGCCTCACAGGCATCACGCGATGCGCGACTGGCCAAGGCAGACGATGTCATCGTCAATGACAGCGACTTGCTAATGCTCAAACAGCGAGTTGATGAAATCCATCACCAATACCTTGCTCTTGCCGAAATAAGCAAGCAGTGACATCTCTCTGGGCAGCAGCGGGAGGAAATCGACCGCCTGCCCAGAACGGGGATCAAGAGCCATGTAACCACTCCCTGCTCCAAGTGTTGCCCTGTAGAAAAGAACGTGCGGATTGCCTGCCGCAATTGACTCTGCTTCAGCACGTAGCAAAGGCGTTACTTGCGCAGCCGGGGAACCATCTGCCTCCAGCATCGGCAAGGCATCGCCCAGCAACAGATATGATTCAACGGCAAAGTGCGCCCTGCCATTGCCCTGCACTTCACCAAAGAGGTTGCGCACGGGCGCACTGTCTATAGTCCACAGCCATACTGGCCACTTCGTTTGCAGGGCAGGCACTGCAGAGACCACAACCCCATAATCCGCATAGACTTGCGAGCTGATCGAACGAAAGGAATGGTTGGCATACACAACGGCTACCGGCCGTGTCTGCCACACGGTCCACATCCCACCTGACAAACAAGCCAACTGCAGCACGGCAATGCAGGCCAAGTCAAAACGCAGGGTTTTCTTGCCGACCTTGTACACCAGCAAGGTCAGCACGGGACCAATGAAGAAGTCGACGCCAGCGATCAGCTTCATGCCTTCCAGGCCGCCGTCGTAGCGAAACAACACACCAGGATACCACCAAAAATAGATGATGGCGGCCAGCAACAGGAACAGGACGAGACTGATCAGCAGGTGCAGGCCGAAGGCCTGCCAGCGATTGGCAGCTTTGAGGATCATCGGGCAATTCCGGCAATGATTTCCCCGTTTTTTACCACCAATCCGCCAGCACAGGCAAATGCGGCGATCACTCCAGCGCGTACTGCGCTTTCAGCCAGAGTGTGCGACCCGGTTCGTTGACCCGTTCGAGCTGGTCAAAACCGGCCACCATCGCACCACTGCGGCTGATGTGCTCGGCGTAGGTCTTGTCGAACAGGTTGTCGATACCAGCCGTGACCTGCAGTGCAGGCAGCGGTTTCCAGCCGGCATGCAGCGAGAACACCCCGAAGCCGTGGGTGTTGCCGAGATCCTGGCCGACGATATTGCCCTGGTTGATGCTGACGTGCGTCTGCTCGGCCACGACGCGCCACAATGCACCGTAGGACCAGATGCCATCGTCATAGCGCACACCAAAGCGGGTTTCCAGCGGTGGCAGTTGCGCCAGCGCCACATCATCCGTGTCGTTCTCGCCGCGCACGTAGGCAAGGCTCGCATCAGCCGTCCAGTTCTCGTCGATGGCATAGGCCAGTTCGGCTTCGCCACCCCAGCTGTGCGCGTCGACATTGCGCGTGATGGTCGTGCTGCGGGTGCCCATCATGCCCGCAGGTTTCAGCACATTGGTCTGGACGAGCAGGTAATCGTCGATGCGGTTGTAGAACGCCGACACACTGCCAGTCCATGCACCCTGCTGGTACAGGTAACCGAGATCGAGCTGGCTGGTTTTTTCCGGATCGGCCTCGAAAGCGCTGACCGAATCGGCTGACTCTTTCGCGAACAGCTCCCAGTAATCCGGGAAACGTTCGCTGCGGCCGAGGCCGGCGTAGGCCGTACCATCACCGATCTCGTGCTCATAGCGCAGGAAACCGCTGGTCAGTTCCTCTTCGCGCTCCTCGTTGGCGGTCGGATTCGGTGCCGACATCATCATGTTCAGCATCACCATCTGGCGATCGTCTTCCACATGCCAGTGGTCATGGCGCAGGCCGCCGATCATGCGCTGGCCGTCGTTGAGGTAATTCGTCACCTCGCCGAATACACCGACTTGCTCGAAATCGGCATCATCCACGCGATCCATGTCCTGGTAGCGCATCTTGTCCTGGTCCATCGTCATGCGGCCGCTGTGCTGGTTCTGCTGTGTGTCCGCACCAACCACCAGCTCGGTGCGCTCGCCGAGCAGCAAGGTATTGGCCACACGGGCCCCCATGGTTTCGCGGTCCGGGTTCATCGCCATGCGCGTGGCCATCATGCCGGTTGGTGTGCGCAGGCTGTAGTTGTCCATCACGTGGTCGACATAGTTGTAGTACGCCAGCGCTTCGATTTTTTTCCAGGTATCGCTGAGGTTTTCCTTCTCGAAGCGCAGGCTGGTGTGCTCACGGCTGAACAGCGAGCCGTCCACACCGCGATCGGCATAGGCTGCCTCGCCATCGCTGTGGCCGGCGGACAATTCCAGCAAGGTGTTCTCATCGGGCGTCCAGCCAACGGCGGCATTCGCGCTCCAGCGGTTATACTGCGAATGCACTTTCTCGCCATCGCCGTCGCGGTAATCACCCTGGTGGGCGTTGGTGCCGGTGCCGCGCAGGTAGAACTCCGGTGTGCCGGCCACGGCGTCGACCATCTCGTCGTTGCGGTCGAAACTGCCCACCAGCCCGCTCGCAGTGACCTGCGCGCCGGCTTCGCCGAGGCGGCGGCGGTCGCGCTCGAACAGCACGGCGCCGGCCGAGTTGCCCGGGCCGTTCAGCACGGTCTGCGGCCCCTTGATCACCGTGATGCGGTCGTAGCTTTCCGGGAACACGTAGGCGGTGGGTGGATCCATGCGCGCACCGCAACCGCCGAACAGCATCTCGCCATCCAGCAGGATATTCAGCCGCGAACCGGCCATGCCACGGAAAACCGGGTCGCCGTCGGTGCCGCCCTTGCGGATGACGTTGAAGCCCGGGATGGTCTTCAGGTAATCGGCACCGTCATGCGCCGGCAGTGGCTGGCGCGGCGCTTTCGGGTCGGTTTCGACCGTGAGCGGCTCGCTGGTCCTGGCCGCAGTCACCACCAGCGTCTTCAGCGTGGCCTGGCTGTCTTCGTCCTTCTGCTCCGGGTCCGGCTCTGCCGCCAGTGCGGGTGCAGCCAGCAATGCCGTGGCGATGGCGAGGGCAAGTCGGTGGTAAGCAGGGGTCATGGGCTGGCAGCTCCGCAGATAGTCTTGGTCGGGCGCGGATTCTAGGCAGGCACGGCGGCGCTGGGAATGCGACACAGGGTCGCAGGGGGCGAGGCATGCGGGCACAAAAAAGGCGACCGTGTGGTCGCCTTTTTTGTATTTGGTGGAGCTAAGCGGGATCGAACCGCTGACCTCTACAATGCCATTGTAGCGCTCTCCCAGCTGAGCTATAGCCCCGTAAAGGAGGCGGCATTCTATGAACCCCCCGCCTGCCTGTCAATCGACATTCAGCGCTCGGTAAGCCCCAGCGCGCGGTAGTCCTTCTCCCACTGCTTGGCCTCTTTCTTCGACACGCCGCCGGCCACCTGCAGGGCCTCACGCAGCCGGGCGCGGGTCAGGTCCGACCCCAGCAGCGCCATCGAATCGAACAACGGCGGCGAGCTGGTC
>CALMIC010000251.1 GCA_937864065.1 uncultured Cellvibrionales bacterium
TGGTAGCTCGTCGGGCTCATAACCCGAAGGTCGTTGGTTCAAATCCAGCCCCCGCTACCAAATCATTGGGGTACAGGTTTTCCCTGTGCCGGTAACGAGGGCCCCTTTTAGGGGCTTTTTGTTATGCGATGAATGGGCCTAGGGCCCATTTTTTTATGGTGGATTTCCTGGAGTGACTGGCGCTGGCCTATGAGCAGGGCGACTGATCTGGAACAACTGCTGGCACCGGTGGTGGCCGCGCAGGGTTGTGAGTTGTGGGGGCTGGAGTTTTCCATGCAGGGCCGCCGAGGACTGCTGCGCCTGTATATCGACACGCCGCACGGCGTGACGCTGGAAGACTGTGAGCGCGTCAGCCGGCAGGTCAGCGCTGTGCTCGATGTCGAGGATCCGATCGCCAGTGCCTATACCCTCGAAGTGTCTTCGCCGGGCATGGACCGGCCTCTGTACACGCCGGCGCAGTTTGCACGCTATGTCGGCCAGCGGATTGCCGTGCGCTTGCGGGCGCCATATGAAGGCCGGCGCCGTTTCCAGGGTGTATTGAATGGCCTGGAAGAGGGTGATGTGGTGTTGCAGGTGGAAGATACCGAATACCTGCTGCCACTGGAAAGCATCGACAAGGCCAATGTGGTGCCGGTTTTTGATGACTCCCTGCCGGATGGCGGGGACAAGGGTGCCGGTTTGCGCGAAGGCGCCGGCATTGACGAGGCGGATCTCAACCTGTCGCCGACAGGTCCGGGTGAGCCGGAACATGAATGATCCCGGTAACGGGAAAATAGTGGAATAAGGGTACAAGGGGCTCGCAATGAACAAAGAAATCCTGCTGGTTGCTGATGCTGTCTCCCATGAGAAGGGAGTCGACAAGGAAATGATTTTCCAGGCACTCGAACAGGCGCTGGCGACTGCCACCAAGAAGCGCTACGACGAGGATGCCGATATCGTCGTGAACATCGACCGCAAGACGGGTGACTACACCACGGTGCGTCGCTGGCAGGTCATGCCCGATGATGTGCTGGCGGAGCTGGGTACCCAGTTCACCTTGCAGGAGGCCCACGAGAAAGACCCTTCCCTCAAGGCTGGCGATGTCTATGAGGAAACCGTCGAGAACATCGGTTTTGGCCGCATTGCCGCACAGACCGCCAAGCAGGTCATCGTGCAGAAAGTGCGCGAGGCAGAGCGTGCCCAGGTGGTCGAGATGTACCGGCATCGCGTTGGCGAGCTCGTCGGTGGCACCGTGAAGAAAGTCACGCGCGACAACATCATTGTCGATCTCGGTGGCAATGCTGAAGCCGTATTGCCGCGCGAGCACCTGGTCGGCCGCGAACTGTTCCGCATCAATGACCGCTTGCGCGCGGTGTTGCTGGAAATCCGCCAGGACCAGCGTGGCCCGCAGCTGATCCTGTCGCGCAGCTGCCCGCAGATGCTGGTCGAACTGTTCAAGATCGAAGTGCCGGAAATTGCCGAGCAGGTCATCGAGATCCGTGCTGCGGCGCGCGACCCCGGTTCGCGCGCGAAAATCGCCGTGAAGACCAACGACGGCCGCATTGATCCGGTCGGAGCCTGTGTCGGCATGCGCGGATCGCGTGTGCAGGCGGTATCCGGTGAGCTGGATAATGAAAGGATCGATATCGTGCTGTGGAATGACAACCCGGCACAGCTGGTTATCAATGCAATGGCGCCGGCTGAGGTGGAGTCCATTGTGATGGATGAAGATACACGCACGATGGATGTCGCAGTGGCCGAGGAAAACCTGGCGATGGCGATCGGTCGCGGCGGCCAGAATGTCAAGTTGGCCAGCCAGCTGACGGGCTGGACAATCAATGTGATGAGTGTTGAGGAAGCCGAGGCGCGCCAGCAGCAGGAAGCCGGCTCGATTCTCGAACTCTTTATGGAAGCGCTGGAAGTGGATGAGGATGTCGCCAGTGTGCTGGTCGAGGAAGGTTTTACCTCGCTCGAGGAAGTGGCTTATGTGCCTCTCGATGAAATGATGTCCATTGAAGGGTTTGACGAGGAAATTGCCACGGAATTGCGTTCGCGCGCGAAGGATGCCTTGCTCACCCGTGCGCTGGCGAGCGAGAAGCGTGGCGGGCAGCCTGCCGCAGACCTGTTGGGTATGGACGGGATGAATGAAGCCCTGGCCCGCAAGCTGGCCAGCCATGGTATCTGCACCATGGAAGACCTTGCCGAGCAGGCCGTGGATGATGTCCTTGTCATTGCGCCGGACCTGGGGCAGGAAACTGCCGCCAGCCTGATTATGACGGCGCGTGCGCCGTGGTTTGCCTGATGCTGGATCCGCACATGTCAGGGTCACAGCGAGGAGCACAGCATGAGTGATGTTACTGTCAACCAACTGGCCGAAAGTATTGGTATCACCGCCGATCACCTGCTCAAGCAGATGATGGATGCTGGCCTGCCGCAGCGGCAGGCAGTCGATACCGTGACGGATGAACAGAAGGAAGCCCTGTTGCTGTTCCTGCGTGAGTCGCAGGGTGGCGCAGCTGAAAGTGATGGCGGTCCGCGCAAGATCACGCTGAAAAGGAAAACGCTCAGCACGATCAAGACAGGCAGCGGTACGGCCAAGAAGACCGTCAGCGTCGAGGTGAGGAAAAAGCGCACCTACGTCAAGCGTGATGCTGTGGATGTTGCCGAGGTTCCTGCTGCTGCGGCAGAAGAGGCTGTTGCTGATGTGGTGGCCGCAGAAGCGGCGGTGGTGGAAGTGCCGCCGCCGGCGGAAGCCGTGATGGAGCCGGTGGTGGAAACGCCGGAAGCCGTAGAGGTTGAAGCGCCTGTGTTGGCAGAGCCAGCGCCGGCAGAACAGCCGCCGGCCGTTGAATCAGAGCCGGTTGCCGAGGCCAAGCCAGTCTCGAAATTGTCAGGCAAGATCCTCGGTCGCTCCGCACTGGATGATGCCGAGCAGCGCCGTCAGGCGGCCATGCTCGCGCGTCGTGCGGCAGAGGAAAAGGAACGCGAGGAACTCGCGCTCCGCAAACAACAACTGGAAGCCGATAAGCTCAAGGCCACTGCTGCGCCTGCCGTAGCTGCTGCTGACACCGCTGAAGCGGCAGCGCGTACGGACGTGCTGAAGCGTCGCACACGTGCGGATGAGGAAGAAGACAAGGCCAAGAAGAAAGGTGCTGTCAAGGTTCGTGAAAAAGCCGCCCGGGCGAAGCCGAACCGCAATGACGTGTTCGAGATCATCGATGAGGAAGATGTTGAGCGCCACAGCGAAGATATGGATTTCCGTCCGTTCTCGCGCGGCACTGGCAAGCACAAGGTCAAAGTCAGCAACAAACACACATTCCAGCGGCCAACGGAGAAACAGGTGCTCGAGATAGCATTGCCAGAGCAGATCCAGGTTGGTGAACTGGCCCAGAAAATGAATGTGAAGGGTGTTGAGGTCGTCAAGGCGCTGATGAAACTGGGCGTGATGGCTACCGTGAACCAGAACATTGATCGTGATACCGCCACACTGATTGTCGATGAGTTTGGCCATACCGCGGTCAATGTGTCCGAGAATGCCGTTGAGGAAGACCTGGAGGCATTGCTGGCCAGCGACGAAGGAACACCGAAGCCGCGTGCGCCGGTGGTCACCGTCATGGGCCATGTCGACCACGGCAAGACCTCATTGCTCGATTACATCCGCAAGGCGAAAGTTGCCGCAGGTGAGGCTGGTGGTATTACCCAGCATATCGGTGCCTATCGAGTGCATACAGACCGCGGCGAGATCACGTTCCTGGATACCCCGGGCCATGCTGCCTTTACGGCCATGCGTGCCCGCGGTGCGCAGTCCACCGACGTTGTCATCCTCGTTGTGGCAGCGGATGACGGGGTGATGCCGCAGACTGTGGAGGCGATCCAACATGCGAAGGCAGCCGGCGTGCCTATAGTGGTGGCGATCAACAAGATCGACAAACCGTCAGCAGATCCCGATCGCGTGAAAAACGAACTCGTGCAGCGCGATGTGATACCGGATGACTGGGGTGGCGACACGCAATTCGTGCCGGTGTCCGCGCATACCGGTGAAGGCATCGACAAGTTGCTGGAATCCGTGCTGCTGCAAGCCGAGATGCTGGAGCTCAAGGCGCCGGCCGATGTTGCTGCCCAGGGTGTGGTTATCGAGTCGCGTCTCGACAAGGGACGTGGTGCCGTGGCCAGCTTGCTGGTGCAACGCGGTACGCTGCGTCGCGGTGATGTTGTGCTGGCAGGTCAGAATTACGGTCGCGTGCGGGCCATGTTTGATCACACCGGCCAGCCGATTGATGAAGCGGGTCCTTCTGTGCCTGTCGAATTGCTCGGCCTCGATGGTGTGCCCAATGCCGGCGACAGCTTCCTTGTGGTGCCGGATGAGCGCCGTGCGCGTGAAGTGGCCCAGTTCCGTGAGCAAAAAGAACGCCTCTCGCGCCAGGGTCGCCAGCAAGCTGTCAACCTCGAGAATATTTTCAGCAACATCGGTGCCGACGAGAAGAAAATTCTCAATGTCGTGCTGAAAGCCGATGTGCGCGGTTCGCTGGAAGCTATCCAGTCGGCACTCGCTGGCCTCGGCAACGAGGAAGTCGAAGTGCGTGTCGTCAGTGGTGGTGTCGGCGGTATCGCCGAGACCGACGTCAACCTCGCCTTGACCACCGGTGCCATTATCCTCGGCTTCAATGTTCGTGCTGAAGGTGCCGCGCGCAAGCGCGCGGAACAGGAAGGCGTGGAGATCCGCTACTACAGCATCATCTATAACCTGCTGGATGAAATGAAGCAGGCGCTCGGTGGCATGCTGGCCCCGGAAACCAAGGAAGAAATCCTCGGTATTGCCCAGGTGCGCGAAGTGTTCAACTCGCCGAAGTTTGGCCAGATTGCCGGTTGTATGGTGGTCGAGGGTATCGTCTATCGCAACAAGCCGATCCGCGTGCTGCGGGACAACGTTGTTATCTTCCAGGGCCAGCTCGAGTCGCTGCGCCGCTTCAAGGATGATGCCGCCGAGGTGCGTGCCGGTATGGAATGTGGTATCGGCGTGAAAGACTACAATGACGTCAAACCGGGCGACCAGATCGAGGTATACCAGGTGAACACGATCACCCGCAGCCTGTAGAGTCGTTTCAATGGCACAGGAATACAGTCGTACCCAGCGTGTGGCGGATTACCTCCGCCGCGAGCTGGCGCAGTTGATCCAGCAGGAAGTGCGTGACCCGCGTATCGGCATGGTCAACATCAATGATGTCGAGGTCAGCCGTGACCTCGCCCATGCCAAGGTGTATGTGACATTTGTCGATGGGCGCCCGGATGCCGAGCGTGCCGAAGCCCTGAAGGTGCTTAACAAGGCCAGCGGTTTCTTGCGCAGCCAGATTGCTTCCTCCAACCATATGCGCACCACGCCGCGGCTGTTCTTTGTCTTTGATGAAAGCGTCATGCGCGGCGCCGCGCTGACTGCGTTGATTGACCGGGCCGTCGCGGCGGATGCCGGCTTGCATGCCGCCGAAACCCCGTCCAAAACACGATAAGGTCATTGCAGCGAGTTATGGGTAAACCACGCAAACCCAGGGGACGCCAGCTCGATGGCATCCTGCTGCTCGACAAGCCGGGTGGCATGACCTCCAATGCCGCGCTGCAGCGTGCCAAGTGGCTGTTCGCTGCTGCCAAGGCTGGCCACACTGGCAGCCTTGACCCGATGGCGACCGGTGTGCTGCCGCTGTGTTTTGGCGAGGCCACCAAGTTTTCCCAGTACCTGCTGGATGCCGACAAGACCTATCGTTGCACCATGCGGTTTGGTATTACCACCAACACTGGTGATGCCGATGGTGAGGTCTTGGTCAATAAACCGGCCCCCGCCCTGACCCGGGATGCTGTAGAATCAGCACTTGTGCGGTTTGTTGGCGAGATTGAGCAGGTGCCGTCGATGTTCTCGGCGATCAAGCACCAGGGCCAACCCCTGTACAAGCTTGCCCGTGAGGGAATCGAGGTCGAGCGCGCCGCCAGGAAGGTTACGGTGTATCGCCTGGTAATTACAGATTTCCGTGGTGGCGAGTACCCGGAAGCCGATGTCGAGGCGCATGTCAGCAAGGGTACCTACATTCGTACCCTGGCGGAGGATGTAGGCGCGCTGCTCGAATGCGGCGCCCATATCAGTCGCCTGCACCGTTGCCAGGCCGGGCCGTTCCATGAGGACAGCTGCATCAGCCTGGAGCGGCTTGAGGCCGAGCGCGGCGAAGGTCGCGCGGAGCTGCTGGATCATTTCCTGCTCCCGGTGGAGAAAGCGATTGATCATTTGCCGACGGTCACGGTGCCGGAAGCATCAGGTTTTTATCTGCGCCAGGGCCAGCCTGTCCTGGAAGTGAAGGCGCTGCATGCCGCTGCCGTGGGTGACATGGTGCGGGTGGTGCTGGAAAGCGGGGAATTTCTCGGGGTAGCGGAAATCCAGCCGGATGGCCGTATAGCCCCAAGGAAGCTGTTGCAGCAACGCTCGCAACAGTCTGTAACGCCGACTGTAAATATGCACGGTCGTGCGTGAATTTTCATTAATGCATATTTCGATGAGGTAAATATCATGGCATTGTCAGTTGAAGAAAAATCCGCAATCGTCAAGGCGTATGGCCAAGGTGAGAAAGACACCGGTTCTCCGGAAGTCCAGATCGCATTGCTGTCTGCCAACATCGACAAGCTGCAGTCACATTTCGGCAGCCACAAACAGGATCACCACTCACGTCGTGGCCTGATCCGCATGGTCAACCAGCGTCGCAAGCTGCTGGATTACCTGAAGCGGAAAGATGCCAGTCGCTATACCCAGCTGATTGGCAAACTCGGCCTGCGCCGCTGATCAAGATGCCGCGCCATGTGCGCGGCATTTTTTTCTGCGCACGGCTACTGTTTCAAAGTGAAAGAGAAGAGAGAAGGAAAATACAGTGAAAGCTATCATCAAGAAATTCCAGTACGGTGACCAGACCGTTACGCTGGAAACCGGGCGTGTCGCACGCCAGGCCACCGGCGCGGTGCTGGCCACCATGGGCAACACCACCGTGCTCTGCACCGTGGTAGGTGCCAAATCGGCAAAAGAAGGGCAGGATTTCTTCCCGCTGTCTGTCCATTACCAGGAAAAGGCCTACGCGGCCGGCAAGATCCCCGGCGGCTTCTTCAAGCGTGAGGGGCGCCCGAGTGAAAAAGAGACCCTGACCTCACGACTGATCGATCGCCCGATCCGCCCGCTGTTCCCTGACGGCTTCAACAATGAAGTGCAGGTGATCTGTACTGTCATGTCGGCGGAGAAAGACCAGGATCCGGACATCATCGCGATGATCGGCACCTCGGCCGCGCTGGCCATTTCCGGCATCCCGTTCAATGGCCCGATCGGCGCGGCCCGCGTCGGTTATACCGATGATGCCGGTTATATCCTCAATCCCGGCTACGCAGCGCTGGCCAAGTCAGAGCTGGACATGGTGGTGGCTGGCACGAAGGATGCAGTGCTGATGGTGGAATCCGAGGCGAAAGAGCTGCCGGAAGACATCATGCTTGGTGCTGTGCTGTTTGCCCATACCGAGATGCAGGTGGTGATTGCTGCCATCAATGCATTGGCCGCTGATGCCGGCAAGCCGCGTTGGGAATGGCAGCCGCCGGCGGAAAACCGCGCATTGCAGGACAAGGTGGTTGCTGCAGTAGGCCCGCAAATCGGCGAAGCCTACCGTATTACCGAGAAACAGCAGCGCTATGCCCGCCTCGACGAGCTGCGCGATGTCGCTATCGAGAAAGTCGCTACCGAGGAAAACGGTTTCTCTGCCAAGGAAGTTGCCGAGATGTTTGGCAAGCTGGAGAAAAAAGTTGTGCGCAATCGCGTGCTCAATGGCGAGCCGCGCATTGATGGTCGTGACAACAAGACCGTGCGCGCACTGGCGATTGAAGTCGGTGTGTTGCCCAAGGTTCACGGTTCGGCGCTGTTCACTCGCGGCGAGACGCAGGCCATTGTCGTGGCTACCCTCGGTTCGCTGCGTGATGCCCAGGTCATCGATGCCCTGGAAGGTGAGCGCAAGGATCCCTTCATGCTGCACTACAACTTCCCCCCGTACTCGGTGGGTGAGTGTGGCCGCATGGGTGGTACCGGTCGTCGCGAAATCGGCCACGGCCGCCTGGCGCGTCGCGGTGTTGCGGCCATGTTGCCACCGCAGGAACAGTTCCCTTACAGCATCCGCGTTGTCTCGGAGATCACCGAGTCGAACGGCTCCAGCTCGATGGCCTCAGTGTGCGGCAGCAGCCTGGCATTGATGGACGCCGGTGTGCCGCTGAAAGCACCGGTAGCCGGTATCGCGATGGGTCTCATCAAGGAAGGCAACCGCTTCGCCGTGTTGACCGATATCCTGGGCGATGAAGACCATCTGGGCGACATGGATTTCAAGGTGGCCGGTACCGCCAACGGCGTTACCGCGCTGCAGATGGACATCAAGATCGAAGGCATCAACGAAGAGATCATGGAGCGCGCACTGGAGCAGGCGCTGCAGGCACGCCTGCAGATCCTGGCCGAGATGAACAAGGTCATCAGTGCAGGTCGCAGCACAATTGCCGAAACTGCCCCGCGCTTCACCCAGATCAAGATCGATCCGGAGAAGATCCGTGACATCATCGGCAAGGGTGGTGCCACCATCCGTTCGATCACCGAGGCGACTGGCGCCCAGGTCGATATCGAGGACACGGGTGTGGTGCGTATCTACGCTGCCAACCTCGATGCCCAGCAGGAGACGCTGCGCCGTATCGAGGCGATCACCGCCGAGGCGGAAATCGGGGCGATCTATACCGGCAAGGTGGTGCGGATTGTCGATTTCGGTGCCTTTGTCGAATTCCTGCCCGGCAAGGACGGTTTGGTGCATATCTCGCAGATCTGCAACGAGCGCATTGCCGCCGTTTCCGACCGTCTGCAGGAAGGCCAGGAAGTGCGGGTAAAAGTGCTGGATGTGGACAACCGCGGCCGTATCAAGCTGTCGATCAAGGAAGCCATGGCCGAGGAAGGCGGCGCCGAACCGGCGCCGGTTGCCGAGCAGGCCCCGCAGGAGTAAGCGATGCTGGCAAGCGTGCTGGTGGCTAGGTACTTGTGCCTAGCGCCAGCCCGGATCCGGACAGGTTGATTGTTTACCCGCACAACCTGTGATAGAAATGATTAAGAATTAACAGATATTGGAGGGGAGAACTATGAAACGTACAGGTATGTTGGTGGCAGTAGCCAGTGCAGTGTTTGCAGTCGGGGTGCCGGACTGGAAAGGTACCTTGCACGCCGAAACGGGTGCGTATGGTGAAGTTGTCTACCGGATATCCGGGGCCTCCTTTGTCCAGAAATTGAAAGTGGCAGGTTGCAAGACCCTGACCAGTTCAGCAAGCACCAACGTCGAGATGTATGACGATGGTACTTATTACTACAGCCTGGCGGATGGTACCCCGGTGCGGGGTAACTGGGCCTTGGCCAGTGGCGTTTTCTACCTGACCGTGTCTGAATCGGCCCTTGGCAATGTATTCGACTCCTACAACGCCGCTGCGACCGCCCAGTGCAAGCCGAAGTACCTGTCGCTGACCGGGGTGGAGATCATCGAGCCGTCAGCCATTATCAGCAAGAACTACATCAAGGTTGCCGCCAACAACAACGGCACTGGCATGTACATGATGAAAGGCAAGCAGGTCAACGATATGAAGGCGCCGGATTCCGTCGGCAACTTCAGTGTCAAGGTCAAGATTACCGGTGTTGTTGAGGATCTTAGCCAGCCGAACTGACCGGCACAGCCCTGAGGAAGTTGATGAAAGCCCCGTCCACGCTGTGTACGGGGCTTTTGTTTTTCCGTTGCAATGTTTACTTGCCTGGCCGCTTCCGGTTTAATCAAAAGCGACACTTGCAGCTGACTGACCCATGCGCAGCCTCCCGCTCCCACTGATACGACGTTTCGTGCCACTCAAGGGTCTGCAGGAACATTCCCTGCACACACTGCTGGAGCAGTGCGACTGGCAGCTGGTGGGTCGGGGGCAGCGCCTGTTTTCTGCTGCGGATGTGGAGCAGAACCAGTTGTACCTGCTGTCGGGTGAGGCCAGCCTGGTCTACCCGGACGGTGTGGTGACCCAGACGGCGGAAACACTCTACCCGTTGGGGTATGGACTGGCCGGTGTCCCTCTCGCCACCGCCAGTACTGATTGTGTGGTGTTGCAGGTGCCGAAAGCCTTGCTCAACCGGCAACTGTGTTGGGATCAGGTGGCCTCGGCGATCGAGTTGGAACTGTCCTACCAGTCGGAACATGATGATGAAGCGAGTTGGCGACTGACCCTGCTGAAGTCGAACCTGTTCCAGAAAGTGCCGCCGCTGAATGTGGGCCAGATTTTTTCCCGCCTGAAGCCGATGCAGGTCAAGGCCGGCGAGGTAATCCTGCGCCAGGGCGAGGTGGGCGATGGCTGTTATTTCATCCGGCGCGGGCGGGCAGCGGTGACGCGCCGGCATCCGGGCGAGAGTGCAGACCGTCATATTGTCGATATCGGTTACGGCCGCTGTTTTGGTGAGGATGCGCTGGTGTATGAAACCGTGCGCAATGCGACGGTGGCGATGAGCAGTGATGGCCTGCTAATGCGCCTGGACAAGGCGGATTTCATGCTGTTGTTACGTGAACCGGTTGTAGAGCATATCAAGGCTTCTGACCTCGATAACCGCCTGGCCGCCGGTGCGGTGCTGCTGGATGTGCGCCTGCCGGAGGAATTCGATGTTGCGCGTCTCTTGCGCGCGCAAAATATACCCCTGCCGGGTTTGCGGCTGTTGATGGAACAACGGGAGTTATTGCAGCGCGAATGCGTGGTCTACTGTGATACCGGCAGCCGTTCCCGGGCAGCCGTGTCACTGTTGCAGCAGGCCGGTGTCAATGCGCGCTACCTGTTGAATGGCATGAACGGGCTCGGCCCTGACCAGCGCGACCGGTTGCTGGATGTCGTGCCGCCGCTGATGCCGATGCCGGCACAGCAGTATGCCTGATAACGGCAGGCTCTATTCCGCCATGGACCAGTTCAGACGCGTAGGCCTCATCGGCCGCAAAGGCAGCCCGCAAGTCGCCGAGACGCTGGTGGCTCTGGCCGGCTTCCTGAGGGCGCGCGGCAATACGGTGGTGCTGGAAAGCGAGGCAGCGGCACTCGTCGCCGGTGAGACGCTGGTTGATCTGCCGGTCTGCCATCGCGAGGCGCTGGGCAAGCACTGCGACCTGGTGGTCGTGGTTGGCGGTGATGGCAGTATGCTGGGAGCCGCGAGGACGCTCAGCACCCAGGGCGTGCCAGTACTCGGTATCAACCGCGGCAGCCTTGGTTTCCTGACCGACATTTCACCTGACGAGATCGAGACGCGCGTGGCAGAGGTGCTGTCGGGCCGCTACACGCGCGAGGAACGTTTCCTGCTCGAGACTGAACTGGTGCGGGCCGGTGAGGTCATTGCCCGTGGTGATGCGCTGAACGAAGTCGTGTTGCATCGCGGTGCCTCGCTGCGCATGATCGAGTTCGCGTTGTATCTCGACAACCGCTTCGTCTACAGCCAGCACTCGGACGGCCTGGTCATTTCCACCCCGACCGGCTCAACGGCCTACGCGTTGTCCGGCGGCGGGCCGATACTGCACCCGGCACTCGATGCCATTGCGCTGGTGCCGATGTTCCCCCACACACTGACCAGCCGGCCGATCGTGGTGGCGGGTGACAGCGGGATCCGTATCGCACTCGGCGGCATGGGGCTGGATGACATGCGGGTGGGCCAGCCGGAATTGTCCTGCGATGGCCAGATGCATGTCGCCTTGCAGGTGGGCGATGTGGTGCATATCCGCAAGAAACCCGACAGGTTGCAGTTGATCCATCCGCTGGACCATGATTACTACGACACCTGCCGCACAAAGCTCGGTTGGGGTAGCCGGCTCGCATGAGCGAGTGGGTTGAAGTCCTGCGTGCACCGGTAGATCAGGACCTGGGGCCGTTCCGCCGTTTCCTGCAGGAACAGGGTCTGGAGACGTATGTCTTTGAGCGCGACGGTGGCCAGAGCCTGTGCGTGCCCGCTGCGACTGACCAGGCATGGCTGCAGGTGTTGGTCGAGCGCTGGAATGCGCCCGATGTCGACCGCGACCGCTACCTGGCGGAACCAGATCCTGCCGCTGCGGCCGGACCAGAGCCGACCATATTTGCCCAGTGGCGCCAGTTCCCGCTGACCCTGTTGCTCCTTGCCGCCAGCGTAGCCGGGTTCCTGCTCGTGTCTACGCCGGTCGGTGGTTTGCAATGGCTGGCGCTGCTGACCTTGCAGACACTGTCGGTGGCCGGCGGCGAAATCCGTGTGCTGGCGCAGTGGCCGGGGCTGGCGGAAGGCTGGCGCTACTGGTCGCCGCTGTTCCTGCATTTCAGCCTGTTCCACATCCTGTTCAATGGTCTGTTGCTGCTGGATATCGGGCGGCGCATCGAGATCCTGCAGGGCAGTCAGCGTCTGTTGTTCCTCGTGGCCAGCTGCGGGCTGGTGTCCAACCTGGTGCAGTTCGAGGCAGCGCCGCAATACCTGTTCGGCGGCATGTCCGGGGTGATCTATGCCCTCGTCGGCTATTGCTGGCTGTACCAGCGCCTGTGTCCGCAGCTGTCCTTCAGCTTGCCGCCGGGCCTGCTGGTGGTGGCCATCATCTGGCTGCTGCTATGCCTCAGCGGCGTGGTGACTTTGGTGGGTCTGGGCAATATCGCCAATGCCGCGCATGTCGGCGGGCTGGCGGCAGGGCTGGTGATGGCGGTCTTGCTGGCCTGGCTCGACCGGCACTGGCCTACCAGCCCAGGGCTTCCTTGACGAAGGGAATGGTGATGCGGCGCTTCTCGGCGAGCGAGAGGTCGTCGAGCCGTTGCAGACAGTCGAACAGTTCCACCATGTCCCGCGCCGCCCGGCTAAGGATGTAGGTGAGCACTTCATCGCCCAGTTCGATGCCGCGTGCCTGGGCCCGGCGTTTCAGCGCCATCATTTTCTCGTTGTCTGCCAGTGGTTGGAGGTGGTAGGTGACGCCCCAGCCCATGCGCGACACCAGGTCTGGCAAGTGGCTGCCCAGGTCGCGCGGCGCGCAATCTGCAGCCACCAGCAAACGGCACTGTCGCTGCTCGCGCAAGCGGTTGTAGAGGTGGAACATGGCATGGTCCCAGCCGGGTTGCCCCATCACATGGTGCACGCCATCGAGGCAGAGCAGATCCAGTTGCTCAAGCCCTTCGAGCAGGTGTTCCGGTGCAAAACCGGCGAGTTCCTCGAGTGGCAGGTACTGGCTGCACAAGCCGCGCAGGCCGGCTTCGTGACAGGCTGCCTGCAGCAAATGGCTGACGCCGACACCTTCCGGCCCCCAGATGTAGACGAAAGGCTCGCTTTGCTGGTCGCAGACCAGTGATCGCACGGCTTGCAGTGCGAGGTAGTTGGCCGACTCTTCGGCAACAAAATAGTTGTCGAATGTCGCATCGTCATTCAGATGCACATTGAGCGAGAGTTGTCGGGCGGAGAGGTTGGTCATTGCATCCCAGTATAGCAACAAGGCAGGCGCATTCAGGAAGCATCCGCAGCGGTTTCGCTCGTGGCATCGTAGAGGATTTCCGCAACCTGCCCTGCGTTATCGGTCGCTGAACCGGTCGGCAGTTTGCGTACGGAAACGCGGAATTCCTCGATCTGGATTTCGCCGTTGCCCGTGCCGAGCAGATGGAACGAAAAGGCTTTCCTGCCCGCCGGGTTGTCGATGTTGAAATCGATGGCGATCGTTTCCCCCTTGCGCAACAGTGGCAGCTCTGGCGCGGTCGCGTCACTGTCCTGGTCGAATTCCTTCAGGCGCAGCAACAGTTGTGCACCTTTCCTGTCGGTTTTCAGCGCCTTGATCCGCAGGGTGACATGCGTGCGGGTACCCGGTGCAAATTGCAGGTATTGCGCACCGATCAGGTTGTCGGTCCAGTCGTTCTCGACGGTCTTTTTCAGCTTGCGTTTGTCGTCTTGGGCGAAAATGAACTCCTGCTCCTCGGCCGACAGTGACATCGATTCATCAAGCGTGCCGGCCAGAGCCTGTACGCGGCTTGCCGCAGATTTTGCTGCGGCAATCGTTTGCTCGGGCAGCGGGGCGATGAAGCCTTGCTGCGGGTACTGCTTACAGCCGGTCTGGAACTGGCACTCCAGCAGGCCGCCCTCCGCGGGCAGGTAACGCAGCAGTCCGTTGGTGTAGGACAGCATGTCGCGACCCTGCGGATAATCGCGGAACAGGCTGCGTCCCATCACGCCTTCTGGTGGCAGGCCGAAATAGTCCAGCACCGAGGCTGTCAGGTCGACCTGGCCGTAGACCCCCTGCTTGAACAGCGGCAGCTGCTCGCGTTCCGGCGCGAAGATGAGGTTCAGGCCCCAGGCACTCGACAGGCGCAAATCGTCAATGCCGTGCGATTCGTCTGACGTGACAATGACCAGCGTGTCATCCAGCACTCCCTGTTTCTGCAGTGAGCGCAGGAACTGGGTAATGGCGTCGTCCAGGTAGGCCACGGCAGCCATTTTGGGATCCTGGTGTCGCTTCAGGTAGCTGGCCGGTGCGCCATAGGGCTGGTGTGTGCCGACGGTCAGCAGGGTCAGCATCCACGGCCTGGATTTGTCGCTGCGCAGTTTCTTGATATAGGTCAGCGAGCCTTCGAAGAAATCCTTGTCATCAAGGCCCCAGGCGAACGAGTGCTTCTTGCCAAGGCAGCTGTCGCCACATACGGTCTGGAAACCGATCAGCGGCATGAAACGGTCTTTCGACATGAAGGTCAGGTCGGTGGCTTGCAGGAAATGCGTGGCGAATCCGTGGCTGGCCAGCTGTGCCGGCAGGCAGTACTGCTGCCGGCTGTTGGCCGCTGACAGCATTTCCATCGCCTTGGGGGTGCTGCTGTCGAGTTTCGGGTAGTCGGCACACAACATGGCATAGAGGCCGCGGATGGTCTGGTGCGTGTGGATGACGAAATCCGCCGTGTGCATGGCGCGCTGTTGCAGGGCGTATGCACTCAGTGCCGGCATCGGTTGCTGGTCCCACTGGTAGCCGCGCGCCTCGCGGACCTGGTTGATATAGGCGCCGGGTATCCCTTCGAGGGTGATGACCAGGACATTGCGTGCCTTGCCGCGCGCATCGGTGAGCAGGGACTGGCCACTGATATCGGCGCTGCCGAACTGCTGGTCGCGGCGGCCGATCGCCCACAGCTGGGCAGCGCGATTCTCGCGGCTGTTCAGGGTATTGAGGATCTTCTCGGCGGCAATCTTGTGCACGACGCTGTACTGCTTCCATGGCTCGCCGTTTTCGTCATGTTTCATCGCGCTCGCATGCAGTGCCAACAGCAGAACCGGGATTAACCAGGTGACCCGGTGCAGTGCAGGATGCAGGTGCCTGCCATGCAGGCGCAGCAGCACCAGGATCGACAGCAATGAGGTGACCAGTATCGCGCTGACGATGAACGGATGGGTGAGGCCGCTGCCACCGGTAGAGTGGCTGATGAAAGAAGGGTCGAGCAGGTACTGGATGTCGGAGGGCTCCGGCATCCGGCCAACCGCATCGACCAGTTCGATGGCACCGATCATCGCGCCGCCCCAGACGGCAAAGCCCACTGCTGCCCACAGCGGGTGGCGACGGTATAGCAGCAAGGAAAGTGTCAGGCCCACCAGCAAGTCGGACAGAAAGCCGCTCAGGCTGAAACCCCACAACAACAGGCGGATGCATACCGGTACCAGTACCAGGGCAAAGGCCAGGGCCAGCAGGGCCGGATTGAGCAGCTTGCGCGACAACAGGCAAAACCCCCAACTATGGCAGAGGAAGATAGAATTTTTGTGACTGTTTACATCCTAGCGATGACGGCAGCCGAACCGCAACCAGCAATAACCACACAATCCTGAGGTGAGTGAGGCGAGCAGGATGCCGGTCTTGGCCATCAGCAGAAGATGGGGCTCACTGGTGAAGGCAAGGTCGGCCACGAAAATCGACATCGTGAAACCGATGCCGGCCAGCAGGCCGATGCCGTGGATGTGCCGCAAGGTGAGGCCTGTCGGCATACTGGCCAGCCCGGCGCGCAAGGCCAGCCAGCTCGCGCCGGCAACCCCGACCCATTTGCCGAGCACGAGGCCGCTGGCTACACCCAGTGTGACCGAGTGGGTCAGCGTGTCGCCGACGGTGCTGATATCCACCGGGATGGCGGCATTGGCCAGCGCGAACAGCGGGATGACGATAAAAGCGACCGGGATGTGCAGGTTGTGTTCGAGGCGCTGTGCGGGTGCCTGCACCAGCTCGACGCCATGTTCCAGCGCGATCACCTGTGAGCGAAGCTGCTCGTTGTGCACGATGTCAAGGTTCCAGCGCAGGCTGTTTTCCATCTTGCCGGCCAGCTCGCGCACCTCACGGATGAAATGTTGCGGGTTGTACTTCGGCCGGATCGGGATCGTAAAGGCGAGGATGACACCGGCGAGCGTGGCATGCACGCCACTGCTCAGCATCGCACACCACAGCAGGATGCCGACCAGCATGTACGGCAGCACGCGGCGAATGCCGCCGAGGTTCATGCTCACCAGCACCATCGCCAGTGCCAGTGCCACGAGCAGGGCATGTGTATGCAGCTGCTCGGTGTAGAACAGCGCGATGACCAGCACGGCGCCGAGGTCATCGACAATGGCCAGCGCGATGAGAAAAGTCACCAGTGCTGGCGGGATGCGCCTGCCCAGCAGGCTCAGTGCGCCGACAGCGAAGGCGATATCGGTGGCCATCGGGATACCCCAGCCGGCATGGGCAACCCCTTCCGGGTTCCACGCCAGATAGAGGGCAGCGGGAACCACCATACCGCCGATCGCGGCTACGATCGGCAAGGCCGCGCGACGCATGTCGGCCAGTTCGCCCACCAGCAGTTCCCGTTTCAGTTCAAGACCCACCAGCAGGAAGAAAAACGCCATCATGGCTTCATTGATCCAGTGCAGGATGCCCAGCTCGAAGCGCCAGCCGCCGACGGCAATCGCGACCGGTGTATGCAGGCTGTGCAGGTAGTGTTCGCCCGGTGGTGAGTTGGCCAGGCCGAGCGCGATCACGGTGCAGGCCATCAGCAGCATGCTGCTGGTGGTCTGGTTATGGATGAAGTTTTCCAGCGGTGACAGGATGCGGTCGAACGCCTGTTCCCACGGTGCGATGTGTACACCGGCAGTGCTGGTGTTGTCATCGTCACGTTGCGCTTGTCTGCTCATGGCGGGCCTGGCCTTTGTGCTACTCTTCGGTCAGGGAGATTGTGCCAGAGAGTGCACCGCGTATGTCATTCATCAGTGTACTGCTAGCGTACTGCTTGTCGCGTTTTACCGGCATGTGCAAGGTCCTGCACGGCGATGGCTGGTTTGCCGCCCTGGTCAAAATGGCAGCCGGCGCAAGACCTGCGGGTTCCCGGGCATTCCTGCTAGTGCCGGTCGGCCTGTCCCTGCTGCTGGCTGTCGTGTGGTGGCAGCTCGCTTTCTGGCCGGCATTTTTTGCTGGACTGTTGCTGCTGCTGTTCAGTGTCGGTCGCGGTGACTGGCGCGCTGACCTGGCGGCATTGCCGGGCAGGATTGCCGATGGCAAGGCGGAGTCGGTGTGGCTCGCGCTACAGGAGGATGGCAGTGCCGACACGTCAGTCGCTGATGGCGACGACAGTTTCTGGACGGCCATTTGCCGCCACGTGGCGGCGGTTTACCTGGACCGGCTGTTTGCCGTGTTTCTCTGGTTTTTCCTGCTCGGGCCTGCCGGCGCCGTGTTCTATCGCCTCGTGAGCCTTTACAACACACTGCCGGCTGTCCGTGCTGGCCAGTTGCAGGCGCAGCGCGGCTGGCTGGATGCGCTGGCGTGGTTGCCGGCGCGCTACATGGGGCTCTGTGCTTGCCTGGCGGGCAATTTCGCCACGGCTTTCCATGTGTGGCGCGGCTTGCTGCTCGACACGCGGCTCGCGCCGGATCGTTATCTCGCACGCTGCCTTGAAGCCGCGCTGGTCAGTGAAAATGGTGCGGCCGTGGATTGTGCGGAAACGGATCCCGCCTTGCAGCTCACCTTGCAGCGTCACCCCGCCCTGCAGGACCTGCTCGTCCGCACCGAAATCATCGGTCTCGTGGGACTGGCGCTCGCCATCCTGCTATTGCATTGAGCGCTGACGCTGATGACCAGTGATGGCCAATGCCGTATTGGTGTCGATCTCGGTGGTACCAAGATCGAGGCTGCTGTGATTGCTGGCGATAGCGACATTCTCTGGCGCGAGCGTGTGCCGACACGCTCCGGCGATTACCACGGCACCTTGCAGGCCATCCGCGCCCTGGTGGATCGCGC
>CALMIC010000252.1 GCA_937864065.1 uncultured Cellvibrionales bacterium
GTCAATGCCCTAGCGGTGGATGGCAGCGGCAAGCTCTATGCCGGCGGGCAGTTTGCCAATGCTGGCGGGCTGCCGGCGGCCAACCTCGCCAGCTGGAACGGCCTGGCTTGGCAGGCTGTAGACCCCACCGGTATGGGCGATGCCGTATATGCCCTGGCGGTGGATGGCAGCAACGGGTTGTATGCCGGTGGCAATTTCCCGTCGGCTGGCGGAGTGGCGATGAAGTTCATGGGTCGCTGGGATGGCGCTGCCTGGCATGCCCTGGGTGATGGCCTCGACGGTTCGATCATGGCCATGGTGCTGGATCCGGCCGGCAAATTGTACGTGGGTGGTGCCTTTGGCTCGGCCGGTGGCCAGAATGCCGCTTTCATCGCCTGCTGGAATGGCACCGCATGGCAGTCGCTGGGTAGCGGGGTCAACAGTTTCGTGCGGGCGCTGGCGCTCGACAGCAGCGGCAAGCTCTATGCAGGCGGCATGTTCACCGAGGCAGGCGGTGCGCCGGCCAGTTATGTCGCTGCCTGGGATGGCACCGCCTGGCAGACCCTCGGCACCGGGCTGGACAGCAATGTCTGGGCGCTGGCCGTCGACAGCCAGGACAACCTCTACGCCGGCGGCTATTTCAGCAAGGCCGGCGGTTCGGCGGCAACATACATCGCCCGCTGGGATGGCAGCAGCTGGTCTGCCGTCGGCGGTGGCGTGAACAACTATGTCAACGTCCTGCTGGTGGATGCCAATGACCGTGTCTACGTTGGTGGCTTCTTCACCACGGCTGGCGGTGCAGCGGCCAACCGCATCGCCCGCTGGGACGGCAGCAGCTGGCAGGCCCTGGGCAATGGCGTCAACAACCAGGTGCGGGCGATGGTCCAGGATGCCAATGGCAACCTCATTGTCGGCGGCAACTTCACCATTGCCGGTTCGGTCACCGCCAACCGCATCGCGCGCTGGAATGGCAGTAGCTGGTCGCCGCTGGGGCAGGGCATGAACAAGGAAGTGCGCGCGCTGGCGATCGACAGCAGCGGCCTGCTCTACGCCGGTGGGATGTTCAGCACGGCCGGTACTGCCAGCGGCAACTTCATCGCGCGCTGGAATGGCTCGATCTGGCGCTTCCTCGGCACTGGCACCAATGCCAACATCAATGCGCTGGCAATCGATACCGCTGGCAACCTGCTGGTGGGTGGCGATTTCACGCTGGCAGGCAACAAGGTTTCACCTTATTTTGCCACGTGGGCGGTAGTGGACACCGACAATGACACGGTCGGTAACCTTGCTGACAGCGATGATGACGGTGATGGCGTGCCGGATGTGGGCGATGCGTTTCCGCTCAATCCGGCCGAACAGCTGGATACCGATGGCGATGGCATCGGCAACAATGCTGATGGTGATGATGATGGCGACGGCGTGCCGGATGTTGTCGATGCGGCGCCACTGGACCCGGGTATCCGCACGGAACTGTCGCTGCAACTCAACGGCCGCTACCTCGGCGGCCGTGTGCACGAGAACGCCGACATCCTCTGACGACATTCCCTGGTCGCCCTGTCAGCGGCGATTCACAATTCCTGTTTCAGTCTGTACAACAAGTCCAATGCTGCTTTCGGCGTCATCTCGTCCGGATTGACTGTTTTCAGTGTCTCGACACAGCGCGGTAACGCCGCTGCAAACAGGTCCGGCTGCCGCGGTGCGATGGTAGGGGCGACCTGCTGGTCACCTGATTCCAGTTCATGCAGCTTGTCTTTCGCAGCGGCCAGTACCTCGCGCGGGATGCCGGCCAGTTTCGCCACCTGCAAGCCGTAGGATTTGCTGGCGGCGCCCATCTGCACCTTGTGCAGGAACACGATGCTGTCATGGTGTTCGCTCGCATCCAGGTGCGCATTGGCCACGCCGCTGCATTCGTCGGGTAGCGATGTCAGTTCAAAATAATGCGTGGCAAACAGCGTGAAGGCGCGCACACGTTCGGCGAGGAAGTGCGCGCAAGCCCAGGCCAGCGAGAGGCCGTCAAAGGTGCTGGTACCGCGGCCGATCTCGTCCATCAGCACCAGGCTTTTCGGCGTGGCGTTGTGCAGGATATTCGCTGTTTCCGTCATTTCCACCATGAACGTCGAGCGGCCGGAGGCGAGGTCGTCAGACGAGCCGATGCGGGTGAAGATGCGGTCGACGAGGCCAATGGTCGCGCGTTCCGCCGGCACGAAACTGCCGATGTGCGCGAGCAGCACGATCAGCGCCACCTGGCGCATGTAGGTCGATTTGCCGCCCATGTTCGGGCCGGTGATGACCAGCATGCGTTGCTGTGCGTCCAGCGTGAGGTCATTCGGCACAAATGCCTCGCCGTGAATTTTCTGCACCACGTCCTCGACGACAGGATGGCGACCGTTCACGATCTCGATGCCCGGTTGCGTCGTCAGGGTGGGGCGGCACCAGTTGAGCGTTTCTGCCCGTTCCGCGAGGCTGGCGAGCACGTCCAGTTCGGCGATGGCCTGGCCGCTGGCCTGCAGCGCGAACAGGTCTTCATTGAGCCGGTCGAGCAGCGCGTCGTACAGCTGTTTCTCGCGCGCCAGCGCACGGCTTTTTGCCGACAGCGCCTTGTCCTCGAAGGTTTTCAGTTCCGGCGTGATGTAGCGCTCGCAGTTCTTCAGCGTCTGGCGACGGATGTAGTCAGCCGGTGCCTGTTTCGATTGCGCGGTGGGCAGCTCGATGTAGTAACCGGAGACACGGTTGTAGCCGACTTTCAGGTTCGGCAGGCCGGTGCGCTCGCGCTCGCGCAACTCGAGTTGCACCAGGTAATCGCCGGCGTTCTCGCTGATCGCACGCAGCTCATCGAGTTCGGCGTCGTAACCTTCGGCAATCACGCCGCCATCGCGGATGACCATCGGCGGGTTCTCGACAATCGCGCGCTCCAGCAGGGCTACCGTTTCGGGAAATTCGCTGATGCCGGCCGCGCGTGTGGCCAGATGCTCGCCGCCGGCTTGCAAGTGGCTGCGCAGTGCAGGCACACAGGCCAGCGATTGCGCGAGCCGCGTCAGGTCGCGCGGGCGAGCCGAGCGCAGTGCGACACGCGACAGGATGCGTTCGATGTCGCCGATGTTTTTCAGGATCTCGCGCAGCGCTTCGTAGCGGTAGGCGTCCAGCAAGTCTGCCACGCTCTGCTGGCGCATGCCGAGGGCGTCGATATTGGCCAGCGGGCGATGCAGCCAGCGTTTCAGCAGCCGTGCGCCCATCGCCGTGTTGCAGGTGTTCAGCACAGCAAACAGCGTGTGTTCGCTCGTGCCGGCAATGTTGGTGTCCAGTTCCAGGTTGCGCCGTGTGGCGGCGTCCATCTCGACCGCTTCGCCGCGCCGTTCCACCGCCAGTGCACGGATATGCGGCAGTGCCGTGCGCTGGGTTTGCTTCACGTAGTTCATCAGGCAGCCGGCCGCACGCAGGGCGAGTTCGAGGTCGGCGCAGCCGAAACCGGCGAGGTCGCGTGTGCCGAACTGCTGCGTCAGCACACGCTGGGCGGATTCCAGCTCGAATTCCCATGGCGGCTGCTTGCGCACACCGGCGCGACGCACGATGGCGTCGGGAAAGGTCACGTCATCCGGCAGCAGCAATTCGGCCGGGTTGAGGCGTTGCATCTCGCCGGCCAGTGCCTCGAGGTTGTCGACTTCCTGCACGGTGAAGCGGCCGCTGGTGATATCGAGCGCAGCAATGCCGGTGCGCCCGTCAGCGTGGCAGATCGCCACCAGCAGGTTGTCGCGGCCTTCGTCGAGCAGCACCTCGTCGCTGACGGTGCCGGGCGTGACGATGCGCACCACCTTGCGCTCGACCGGGCCTTTCGAGGTTGCGGGGTCGCCGATCTGTTCGACGATGGCGACGGATTCGCCGAGGCGCACCAGGCGGGCGAGGTAGTTGTCGGCGGCGTGGAAGGGCACGCCGGCCATCGGGATGGGTGAGCCGCCGGACTTGCCGCGCGCGGTCAGCGTCACATCGAGCAGGCGTGCGGCTTTCTTCGCGTCGTCATAGAACAGCTCGTAGAAATCGCCCATGCGGTAGAACACCAGCTCGTGCGGGTGCTGCGCCTTGATGGCGAGGTACTGCTGCATCATTGGCGTGTGCAGGCTGGTGTCGGTATCTGGCTGGCTCATAGGGATT
>CALMIC010000253.1 GCA_937864065.1 uncultured Cellvibrionales bacterium
GCGGAACCCTGCTGGTGTTCGGGATGTGGCAGCGTAGCAGGATGGGGTAATATCGCCAGCCTGTGTTTTTACCTGTCTGCCAGAAGGAATCCGCTCCATGGGCCACATTGCCGTCTACAACGCCACCGCGAAAATCCCCGCCGAGCAGGCCTGGGAAAAACTGAAGGATCTCTCCCTTGCGCACAACTACGTGCCCGGCATCACCAAGTGCCAGGTCACCACGGCGAAAAAGGAAGGCGTGGGTGCCAGCCGGCGTGTGTCGGGTCCGCAGCAGGCGCTGGACGAGACCGTCACCGAGTGGAACGAGGGCCGCGGTTTCACGATCCGCCTGCACAACGGCGACAAGCCGGCCAAGCCGTTCCGCGAGGCGCAATTCGTCTACCGCATCGACAAGATCGACAACAAGTCCTGCAAGCTCACCTGCACAATGACCTACGAACTTGGCGGCCTGATGAACCTGTTGCACGGCCTGTTCCTCGGCAACCTGATCCGCGGCAATATCCGCGATGTGGCGCTGTCGATGGCGTATTTCTACGAAACCGGCAAGAAACCGTCGAAGGATGATGTGAAGCGCCTGCGCGAGGAAGACAAGAAAAACGCCAAGCCGTTTCCGTGAGCCGGCGCACAGTCGCCGGTGCGCGGTTTGCGCAGAATGCCTTTAACAGAACAACAATGACAACGTGATGGAGCCCACATGTCGACAGCGCCGCGCATCGTTCCCCTGCAGCAGATCACCGATGAAGCCGTTGGCGGCAAGGCAGAGGGGCTCGCACGGCTGATCCGGCTCGGGCTGAATGTGCCGCCGGGGTTTGTTATCCAGCACGCACAGCCGGGCAAGATGCCGGCCGACCTGGCGCGGCACTACCAGGCGATCGGCGGCGGCCGCGTGGCCGTGCGTTCGTCGGCGATCGGCGAGGATTCGCACGACGCTTCCTTTGCCGGCCAGTACGAGACCATCCTGGACGTCGAGGGCGAAGAGGCACTGGTGCAGGCCATCGAGCATTGCCTGCAGTCCATCCAGAGCGTGCATGCGGCCGCGTACAAGACCAGCAAGACAGGTGACGAAGCGGTCGAGATGGCCGTTGTCGTGCAAGAGATGGTGCCGGCAGCGGTGGCCGGTGTGCTGTTCACGGCTGACCCGGTGAGTAACTCGCGCCAGCATGTCGTTATTGATGCGGTGAGCGGCCTCGGCGAGAAACTGGTGAGTGGCCAGGCCACGCCGGACCATTACCTGCTCGAGCGCAATGGCAAGCTCGCCCGGCGTGAGCTGGTCGGTGCGCAGCCGTTGCTCAGCGACAAGCAATTGCAGAAGCTGTTGAAAGATGCGCTGGGCGCCGAGGAGAAACTCGGCTTCCCGCTCGACATGGAGTGGGCCATTGATGACGAGGGCGAGCTGTGCTGGCTGCAGGCGCGACCGATCACCACGCTCGGCGCCGACCTCAACGAACTGGATACAAAACTGCTCGACGAGAAACATATCTACACCCGCTGCAACGTCAGCGAGGCGCTGCCCGGTGCATTGTGTCCGCTCACGCATTCGGTGACCGGTCGCGGCCTGGAAGTCGGCATGCAGCGCCTGTTCATCGATTTCGGTATCCTGCCGAAAGAAGACGACAACTGGTACGTGATGGCCAATTTCTCCGGCCACATGTTCATGAACCTGTCGACGATGTCGTGGACGTCGCAGAAAGCGTTCGGCAAGAACTCGGATGACGTGGCGCTGGCTGTCTGTGGCAGGCTGATCCCCGAACTCAATACCGATTTCGTGCCGGTGCCGCTGGTGAAGCGCCTGCCGGTGCTGCTGAAATATCTCCGTACGCTGATGTCGGGCAACCAGCACCGGCAACGGCTGGAACAGCAGCTGAAAAGTGTGACGTTCCCGCGCCAGACCTCGGCGCTGGCGCAGTGGCAACTGATCGACCAGTCGATGGAGCAGATGTACGCCGCGCACCATGCCCACCTCGTCTCGTCCACCGGTGCCGGCATGCTGATGCCGCTGCTGCTCGGCGTGATTGCGAAGGGGCAGCCGGCGACTGACGAACACCACGCGATTGTCGCGGCACTGCTGGCAGGTGCCGAGAATGTCGAGAGCGCCGATATCGCGCAGGGTGCGACACGCATCCAGCAGCTGCTGCTGAAACAACTGCACGTGCGCGAGCGCTTTGCCGAGGTGTCGCCGGCAGACGCACTGGCTTACCTGAAGTCATCCGACTCCGGCGAGGCGGGCAAGGAATACGCGCGCTACATCGCACGCCACGGCCACCGCTCGATCAGCGAGATGGACCTGCGCATGAAAGAATGGGCCTGTGACCCGCTGCCGCTGGTCGAGACGCTGCAGACAGCCGTGCGCGGGCAACTAGCGGCGACGCAAGGGCGCATGAAGTTCGCTTCCGCATTCAGCAATGACGAGCTGTACCAGCAACAGAATGCGGTGGTCAAATACATCGTGCGACTGGCGCGCAAGGCGGTGCAGGGGCGCGAGCAGTCGAAGTCGCACATGGTGGCGATCAAGCGCATGTTCAAGCAGGCCTACCGCGAACTCGGCCAGATGATGGTGGCGGAAAAATTCCTGCCGGATGCGGATGCCGTCTATTTCCTCACGCACCAGGAGCTCGGTGAGTGCCTGCGCAGCGGCGGGCCGCAGTGGGGCGAGCGCGCCGTGTTGCGCCGCAAAGCACTGGAGCAACAGCAACAGCTGGAATTTCCCGATGTGTCCATCGGCAAGCCGAAGCCGGTGCAGCCCGACCTGTCGCAAATCCCGGCCGACAAGCTGGTGCGCGGCAAGGCTGTCAGCCGTGGCCGTATCGTCGGCCGGGCGAAAATCGCCCGTGTGGTGGCCGAGGCGGCCAAGCTGGAAGCGGGGGATATCCTCATCGCACCGATCACCGACATCGCCTGGACGCCATATTTCAGCCTGATCGGCGGCCTGGCCACCGACATCGGCAGTGCGGTGTCACATGGCGCGGTCGTCGCCCGTGAATACGGCCTGCCGGCCATAGTGAAAACCGATATCGGCACCCGCGTGTTCCAGGATGGTGATATCGTGATGCTCGATGCTGACAACGGCATCCTGCGCATCGCCACCGGTAACGAACAGAAACAGTTCCTGCTGCGCAAATGATGCCAGCGCTACCAGCCAACCTGACAGGAGACCTGCCATGAAAAACAGCAAGACAGTACTGCTCGCCGCCGCTGCACTCGCCAGTGCGGTAACCGCCCCGCTGGCTGGTGCCGCCGGCAACCCGTTCAGCAACACCCAGCTTGCCAGTGGCTTCAACCTGCAGCCTTACGAAGCGGGCAGTGGCGGCGCCGAAGGCAAGTGCGGCGTGGACCCGAAAGTGTGCCCGGAAGGCAAGTGCGGCGAGGGCAAGTGTGGCGAGAAATGCCGCGGCGAACACGATGATGATGGCAAG
>CALMIC010000254.1 GCA_937864065.1 uncultured Cellvibrionales bacterium
GCCAGTGTCGAGCCGATGAAGAAATTGGCATAGCCGAGGCTGGCGACGATGTAGCCCGACACGCCGCCCAGCAGTTTGCCCGGCAGCGCGACCAGCGAACTGAACAGCGCGTACTGCGTGGCGGTGTAATGGCGGTTGACGAGTGACGACAGCCAGGCGACCGCTGCCGTGCCTAGGAAGCCGCCGGCGAGGTTCTCGCCGCCGATCACCGCGACGAACACGCGGATGTCGGCCGGGAACTGTGCCAGCAGCAGGAACAGCAGGTTGCTCAGCGCACCGAGCAGCATCGCGATGAACAGGCTGCGCTGCACGCCGAGCCTGACGATGACAGCCGCGCCGAGGAAGGCGCCGGCAATGCCGACCCACACGCCGAAGAATTTCGACACGGTGCCGATTTCGCTCTTGCTGAAACCGCAATCGAGGTAGAACGGGATCGCCATCACGCCGATCATCTGGTCGGAAATCTTGAACAGGCCCATGAAGGCGAGCAGGCCGAGGCCCAGTGCGCCGCTGTAACGCTGGAAGAAATCGCGGAACGGGCCGATGACGCTGTCTTCCACTGTTTGTGCCAGCGACGTGCTGCGCACCGTGGCATGCTGCGGTTCGCGTGCGAGCAGCGTGGCCAGCATCACGGCGCCCACCGCGACGGCCATACAGCTGTACACCAGCGACCAGCTGATGTGGTCGGCGAGTACCAGCGCCAGCGCACCCGAGGCGAGCAGCGCCAGCCGGTAGCCGAGCGTGTAGGTGGCGGCCAGCGCGCCCTGCACCTCCAGCGGTGCGATCTCGATGCGGTAGGCGTCGACGACCACATCCTGCGTGGCACCGGCAAACGCGGCGAGCACGACCAGTGCGATGAATACGCCCCATGTCCCTTGCGGTGTGACCAGCGCCATCAGCAACAGGGCTGCCGCCAGCAGCAATTGCGCCGCGAGCAGCCAGCTGCGCCGCTGGCCGAGCTGGCCCAAGAGGGGCAGGCGTAGCCGGTCCACCGCCGGTGCCCAGAGGAACTTGAACGAGTAGGCGAGGCCGGCCAGGCTCACCAGCCCGATATGCTCGAGCGACACGCCACTGTCCTTCAGCCACGCCGACAAGGTGCCGCCCACCAGCAGGAACGGCAGCCCCGACGCAAAACCGAAGAAAAACAGCGTGAAGGCAGCCGGCTGGGTGAAGGCCTGGCGCAGGGTGAGGGGCTGGGTCTGGCTCATGTGGCTGTTCTGGCAGGAAGAAACGCTACGATAACCGATATAATCCCGGGTTCGCGATCACTGGTACCCCGCCATGACCCAGGATGAACTGAAACAGGCCGTCGCCCTGGCGGCGCTCGATTACGTGAAGCACAAACTGACGCGCGATAGCGTGATCGGCATTGGCACCGGTTCCACCGCCAACTGTTTTATCGATGCGCTGGTGAAATACCGCGACGAGTTCCGCGGTTGCGTGTCCAGCTCGGAAGCGTCGGCCGAGCGCCTGCGCCGGCACGGCATCGAGGTGTTCGACCTCAACAGCACCGGCACCTTTGATATCTACGTTGACGGCGCCGACGAGGCGAACCCGCGCCTGGAGCTGGTCAAGGGCGGTGGTGCGGCGCTGACGCGCGAGAAGATCGTCGCCGCTTGCGCACGCGAGTTTGTCTGCATTGCCGATGAATCGAAATGGGTCGAGACACTCGGCCGTTTCCCGCTGCCGGTCGAGGTGATCCCGATGGCGCGCAGCCACGTGGCGCGGGAACTCGTGAAGCTCGGCGGCGACCCGGTCTACCGTACCGGTGTCGTCACCGACAACGGCAACGTGATCCTCGATGTGCACCACCTGCACATCACGAGCCCACGGTTGCTGGAAGAGAAGATCAACAACATCACCGGCGTGGTCTGCAACGGCCTGTTCGCGCTGCGCCCGGCCGATGTATTGCTGCTCGGCCGGCAGTCCGGCGTCGAGACGCTGCGCGCCCGCGACTGATGCGCCGGCTTGCGCTGACTGCCTTGGCCCTGCTGTGCAGCGGTTGCGCGTCGGTGGCGACCTGGACAGCCAGCGACGCCTCGCTCGCGCATTTCCTGCAGGACCGGCGCACGCATTGCGAAACCCTGCCGCGCGCCTACGGCGGCCTGTTCTTCGACTATTGCTGGCTCGATAGCGAACCGCAGCGCATCTACGGCAGTGCGCCGATGGTGTTGCTGCTCGCGGATGGCCTGCTGTCGGCACTGGCGGATACCGCCGCGCTGCCCGTGACACTGGTGCAGCAGCGCCGCCTCGGGGATATCCCGCTGCGCCGCCAGCCTGCCGGTGCGCCGCCGCCAGTGCAGGACACCGGTGCCGACAGCCCGCTGTCGGATGACATCCTGCCGGCGGAGCCCGTGCCGTGAAACCGCAAGTATCGCCCCGCCTGCAGCCGCCGGCCGCCCTGAAAGGCTGGTTGCTCGATCGCGGTTCACTGACGAAGCGGCTGCAGCGCCACAGCGGCGGCGCATTTGCCGTCACCGTGTTGCGCCAGCAATGGCAGCGGCCGCGGCTGGATGAGGCGCAGGCGCTCGGCATCCCGCCGGCACAGTATGCATTGGTGCGCGAGGTGATCCTGCACGGCCGCGGTGAACCGTGGGTCTATGCGCGCAGTGTGCTGCCGCTGCCGGTGCTGGCCGGCCCGCTGCGCTTCCTGCGCCAGCTCGACAACCGCCCGCTCGGGGCACTGTTGTTCGGCAACCCCGCCATCCGACGCGGTCCGGTGGTGCTGCAGCGCTGGCCGCAGGCGCTGTTGCCGCCAACCGTGGGTCAGCAGGCCGCCGGCCCGCTGTGGGGTCGCTATTCGGTGTTCCGTTACGGCGCCAGCGGCATCTTGGTGTCCGAGGTGTTTTTGCCGTGCTTGGCATACAATGCCTCGCATGAGCCGAGCCCTGACTAAACCCGCCCTGCGCGACTACCTGCAGCTGATGCGGCTGGACAAGCCGGTCGGCATCCTGCTGTTGCTGTGGCCGACCCTCTGGAGCCTGTGGCTCGCTGCCGGCGGTGTGCCGTCGCTGAAAAACCTCGCCATCTTCGTGCTCGGTTGTGTGCTGATGCGCTCGGCCGGTTGCGTCATCAATGACTACGCGGACCGCGATTTCGACAAGCACGTCGCCCGCACCCGCGAACGGCCGATCACGGCCGGGCGGGTGCCGCCGTCGCATGCGCTGCTGCTGTTTGCCGGCTTGTGCCTGCTGGCATTGGGCCTGGTGCTGCTGACCAATGCCCTGACCATCCAGCTGGCCTTTGCCGCCGTGGCGCTGACAGCCATCTATCCCTACTGCAAGCGCCACACCCACCTGCCGCAAGTAGTGCTTGGCGCGGCTTTTGCCTGGGCGATCCCGATGGCATGGGCGGCCGAAAAAGGCTCACTGGCGCCCGGCGTCTGGCTGGTGTTCTGCACGGCGCTGTTGTGGACGCTGGTCTATGACACGTTCTATGCGATGGTGGATCGCGAGGATGACCTGAAAGTCGGTATCCGCTCCACGGCCATCCTGTTCGGCGATGCCGACCGCGCGATCACCGGGGTGCTGCAGGCGCTGGTGTTGCTGGCGCTGTTGCTCATCGGCCAGAAGTTCGCGCTGCGCTGGCCGTACTACGCCAGCCTCGCTGTGGCGGCGGGCCTGTCCGGCTGGCAGCAGTGGCTGATCCATGACCGCGAACCGGCGGGCTGTTTCCGCGCCTTCCTCAACAACCAGTGGCTGGGCCTGGCCGTGTTTGCCGGTATTGCCGCCAGCCTGGCCTTGCCTTCCCCGGCCTGACGGCCTGCAGGTGTCATGATCCTGTCATAAATCTGTAGCGTAATGGGGGTGTTCTCATGGAAAACGTACCTATGAACACTGCCACGATCCTCGTCGTCGACGACGAACCGGCCATTGCCGACATGATTGCCACCGCGCTTGAACTCGCCGGCTACCGCTGCCTGCGCGCCGACAACGCGCAGCAGGCGCACGCACTGGTCATCGACGAGCGCCCGGATCTCGTGCTGCTCGACTGGATGATGCCGGGCACCAGCGGGCTGGAACTCGCGCGACGCTTGCGCCGCAACGAGCTGACTGCAAAAGTGCCGATCATCATGCTCACAGCCAAGGGCGAGGAAGACAACCGTATCCAGGGCCTCGAAGCCGGCGCTGACGACTACATCACCAAGCCGTTCTCCACCCGTGAGCTGGTCGCGCGAGCCAAGGCCGTGCTGCGCCGCAGCACAGGCGTTGACAGCGAGGAGCCGCTGGCCGCCGGCAGCCTGGTGGTCGACCGCCTCGCCCGCCGCGTCCTGTGCGAGGGCAAGCCGGTAGAGCTGGGCCCCACTGAATACCGCCTGCTGGAATTCTTCATGCTGCACCCCGAGCGCGCCTACACGCGCGCGCAATTGCTCGACCATGTCTGGGGTGGTAACGTCTACATCGACGAACGCACGGTGGACGTGCATATCCGTCGCCTGCGCAAGGCACTCGAACCCGGCGGCCAGGATGCACTGGTGCAGACCGTGCGCGGCACCGGTTATCGCTTCTCCGCGCACAGCTGACCCGACCAGTTCCCCTTCCAGGATCTTTCCTGCTTGTACCGCGGCCTACGCACAGAAATCCAGCGCATCACCCTGTTCACCGGCTTTTGCGGCGTGATTGGCTGGCTCGTGGGCGAGGTGGCCTGGTGCCTGATAGCCGGCGGTGCGCTGTACAGTATTTTCCTGCTGCGCCAGATGCAGCGCTTCTATGTCTGGCTGTCGCGCTACAGTGAGGATCCGCCACCGTCCAGCAGCGGCATCTGGGGCGATATCTTCGATGCGATCTACCGCATGCGCAAACAGCAGGCGCAGCAGCAGGACTATGTGCTGCAACAACTGACGCGCATGCAGGATTCGACCGCTGCGCTGAAAGACGGCGTGGTGATGCTCGACAAGAGCGGCCAGATCGGGTTCTGGAATGACGCAGCCGGCCGCCTGCTCGGGTTGCGGCGCGCTGCGGACGAGCAACAGTTATTGACCAACCTGCTGCGCGACCCGCAGCTGGCGCAGTACCTGCAACGCGAACAGTTCGCGGACACCCTCGTGATCGCCTCCCCGGTCAACAATGGCGATACGCTGGAAATCCAGGTCAACGTGTTTGGCGATGGCGAGAAGCTGATGGTGGTGCGCGATATCACCCGCCTGCAGAAACTGGAAAAGATCCGCAGCGACTTCGTCGCCAATGTCTCGCACGAGCTGCGCACACCGCTGACCGTACTGAAGGGTTACCTGGAAACCCTGCAGGACCAGCGCGATGCCGTGCCGCCGGCCTGGCACAAGGCACTGGACCACATGCAGCAACAGGCGACCCGCATGCAGCATCTGGTCGATGACCTGATGTTGCTGTCGCGGCTGGAAAGCCACCACACGGAATTGCGCCGCCAGCCGGTCTCGCTGGAGCGCCTGGCCAGGCGGCTGGTCGAGGATGCCGGGCGGCTCGCACCTTCCCACCAGCTGCTGTGTGACGGGCCTGCATTGCAATTGCTTGGCAGCGAGAGTGAGCTGTTGAGTGCCTTCGGCAATCTGGTGACCAACGCACTGCGTTATTCGCCACCCGGCACAACCGTCAGGCTGCGCTGGGGCGAGGATCCGCAAGGTGTGTTCTTCTCGGTCACCGACGAGGGGCCGGGTATTGCGGCTGTGCACATCCCGCGGTTGACGGAACGCTTCTATCGCGTGGACGGTGGACGCGGTCGGGCCGACGGCGGCACCGGGTTGGGGCTCGCGATCGTCAAGCACGCACTGGCGCGCCATGGTGGCCAGCTGGAGATAGCGTCTGCACCAGGAAAGGGCAGTACTTTCACCTGCCGTTTTCCTGCCGCTGCTGCCCATCGGGAAGCCTCTGCAGCAGCAAATTGACCCGTCACAGTAAGGGTGTAAAGTATTCTCCAGCCTGTCCTGCAGGGAATCTTCCATGCCTGTGAACGACCCCCGCCAGAAAGTTGCGCTTTCCGCCATGGTGGCAGGCCTGTTCTTTTCGTTCAGTTTTGTGCTGATCGGTTCGCTGTATTTCCCCTTTGAACTGCCACAGATCGAAACGCCAGCCGACAAGCTTTTCTTTGTGTCGGAAAACCTGGTCTATGCCGCACTGCCGCTGGTGGGTGGCATGCTGGCCGTCATGCTGCGGAAATTTGTGCGGCCGGCGGCACTGGAGGGCGAGATGCTTACCGACGGTTCCCGGCTCGATATCCATATCCGTTTCGTGCGCGATACCGTCTACAGCCTGCTGTTGTTCATGATCATGCTGGGCCATCTGGTCATGCACCTGAACGGAGCTTTCCTGCGGGTCATCCCGGTGCTGACCGCCTGGTTCATTTTTGCGCGGTTGTATTACTGGGCCGCCTACCTGGTCAGCCCGTTGCACCGTGTGTTTGGCAGCGCCGCTACGCTGGCACCGATCCTGTTCTTCATGCTCTGGAGCCTTTTTGGCCTGGGTGGGCTGCTGTAGCGCGGCTGCGCTCAGATCACGCGCTCGTTGCCACCATCCACCGGCAGTTGGGCGCCGGTCGTGCAGGCAAAACTGCTGCCACAGAGCGCGACCACTGCGCTCGCCACTTGCGCCGACGTCACTTCACGCCGTAATACATTATTGGTCTTGTACGCGTCCACCGTAAGGCCATAGGCAGCCGCGCGAGCCTGCAACGTGGCATCATCCCAGATGCCGGTGTCAAACACGGCGTTCGGGTGCACAGCGTTGATGCGGATGCCGTGCTGGCCCAGTTCCAGTGCCGCCACGCGCACCAGTTGTGTCAGCGCGGCTTTGGCGCAGGAATAGGCAGCAGCGCCTGGCCCGGGTGCCGGCACATTTTTCGAGGCAACCATCACCACGGCGGGATCGCAACCGAGCTGCAGGAAAGGGATGCACTCGCGCAACAGGGCCAGGTGAGAGCTGAAATTGAGTTTCAGTGAACTGTCGAGGGCGGCATCGGATAGCGCAGCCACCGGTGTGGACGGCGGGAAGATGCCGGCATTGCTGACCAGCAGGTCGATGCCGCCAAAATGGACGACTGCCTGTTGCACCGCACTGCGCAATTGCTGTGTGTCAGTAACATCACACATCAGGCCCAGCACCGTTATGGCAGGGAAGAGTGATGTAACGGCGGCATTGATGTCTAGCGCGACTACACAGGCGCCTTCGCGCACGAGTGCATCGACACAAGCACGGCCGATGCCGGAAGCGGCGCCGGTGACGAGCGCGACCTTGCCTTCCAGTGCAGGTGTGCCAGCCGACGATTTCAGTTTCGCCTGTTCCAGCTCCCAGTATTCGAGCTCGAAAATGTCTTTTTCCGGCAGGGCTTGCCACCCGCCGAGTGCTTCACCCCATTGCACGGCCCGGCGCGTGTGGCTGGCGATGTCCTGCACGACCTGCAACCGCTTCGCATTGGGGGCGAAGTACAGCATGCCGCAGCCTGGCCAGACGCCGACGCGCGGTGCGGCATCGAGGCACGTCAGCTTGCCGTTGTCGTGGCGGGTAAAATAGTCGTGATACTGCGCAGCAAATTGCGTGACAGCTTCACCGGTTTTGTCGCTGACCACCATTGCCGTGCGCTTGGTATGCAGCGTATGGTCTGGCGTCACCGGGCCGCGCGTGGCGATGTCGGCTATGTTGTCGAGTGCGCTGTAACCCACGGCGCCGGCTGACAGGTCCCAGCGCGCGAGCAGCGGTTTGCCGTGCAGCGCGGCAGCTTGCTGGCGCATCCGGGCCAGCGCGAGTACATCATCATCCTGTGCGCAGTACTGGCCCTGCCGCGCGCAGGACCAAATGCCGCGTCGCTGCAGGTACTGCTCGGCGCGATCGACCAGGGCGACCATGTTTTCGTAACAGGTTTTCGCGTCCTCGTGGAAAGTAAACACGCCGTGGTGCAGCAGGACGATGCCGTCGAGCTGTTGCCAGTCGATGTCGCGCGTGGCAGCGTAGACCTGTTGCGCCAGCACGAAGCCGGGCATCACATACGGCAACAGCAGCACACGCTCGCCGTAAATGTCGCGCAGGATCGCTTCACCATCGGGCGAATTGCTGATCGCGACCACCGCATCGGCATGGGTGTGGTCGACAAAGCGCGCGGGCATGATCGCGTGCAGGATGGCTTCGACTGACGGTGTCGGCGCTGCCGGGTTCGTGCAGGCGGCTTTCAGCTCGCGCATCATGTCGCTGTCGGAGAGCGAGGGCAGCATGGCGAGGCGCTGCAGTGTGCGCAGGCGTGTCGGTGCAAAGCCAGCCGCGCTGATCGTTGCCAGGTCCCAGCCGGATCCCTTGATGTAGAGGATGTCTTCCTCGTCGCCAAGAATGTTGCGCACCCGCGTCTTGACCGAGGTGTTGCCGCCGCCATGCAGCACCAGCGAGGGCTCGCGCCCGAGCAGTTGCGAGGTGTAGACGCGCTGTGCCAGCAGGTCATCGCCGAGTGCGGCGGCTTCGCGGTCATTCCAGAGGCTGTGCATGGTCGTTATCCGGTGATGTCACCGGCGGCATCCTAGCGCATTTGCCAGCCTGCCGCGGACAGGCTGCCGTTATAATGGCGGGCCATATTGTCGAGGTATTCCCCATGAACCGTCCCAGTGGCCGCCGTCCCGAGCAGTTGCGTCCCGTGAAGATCACCCGCCATTACACCCGCCATGCTGAAGGTGCGGTGCTGGTGGAATTCGGCGACACGAAGGTCATCTGCACCGCCTCGGTCACACCCGGTGTGCCGCGCTTCATGAAAGGCGAAGGCCGCGGCTGGATCACGGCGGAGTACGGCATGCTGCCGCGCTCGACCGGTTCGCGCATGGACCGTGAGGCTGCCCGCGGCAAGCAGGGTGGGCGCACGGTCGAGATCCAGCGCCTGATCGGCCGTTCGCTGCGGGCGGCGGTCGACCTGAAAAAACTCGGCGAGAACACGATCACCATCGACTGTGACGTCATCCAGGCCGATGGCGGCACGCGCACGGCATCCATCACCGGTGCCTGTGTCGCGCTCGCCGATGCGATCCGCTACCTGCAACAGAAAAAAATGGTCAGCGACAACCCGCTCGTGCGCATGGTGGCATCGGTATCGGTCGGCGTGTACCAGGGCGTGCCGGTGCTGGACCTGGATTATCCGGAAGACTCCGCCGCCGAAACCGACATGAATGTCGTGATGGGTGAGGACGGCGGTTTCATCGAGATCCAGGGCACTGCGGAGGGTGCGCCGTTCACTGAGGAGCAGTTCCAGCGGATGCTGGCACTGGCGAAGCAGGGGATTGCCGACCTGGTGCGCGTGCAGAAAGTGGCGCTTGCCGGCCACTGATCAGTAGAGATCGATATCGTAGTCGACAATCAGCGGCAGGTGGCTGGAGAAGGCGCGTTCACGGTAGTAGCGCGCCTTTTGCACATAGGGGGCGAATTCCGGTGAGATGACCTGCGTGTCCACGCGCCAGCCATCGCCTTCGCCCGCCTTGCCCGAAGGCCACCAGCTGTACACATCGCGCTCGTTGCATGTCACGCGGAAAGCATCCACATAGCCCACTTCGTTGTACAGGCTGTTGAGCCACTCGCGCTCGAAGGGCAGGAAGCCCGGTGATGCCTGGTGGGCTTCCCAGTTCTGCACGTCGGCCTTCTGGTGGACGATGTGCCAGTTGCTGCAAAAAATGTACTTGCGGCGCTTGTTGCTGATTTTCTGGAAGTGCCCCTGCAGCTGGTCGAGGAAACGTATCTTGTCCTCAATGGCTTGCGGTTCTACCGAAGCCTGTGGAACCAGCAGCGAGACGACGCTGAATTGCTCGAAGTCGGCGCGGAGGTAGGTGCCGTCGAGGTCGACATCCGGGCTGTAGCCGAAGCCCATCATCACAGCGCGCGGCAGTTGCCTGCTGTAGATCGCCACGCCACGGCTGCCGTCGGCCTTGTCACAGAAGTAGGGGTAGTAGCCTTCCGGAAAGAAAACCGGCGAGTCGAGCCGCTCCTCGCTGGTGCGAAGGTCCTGCAGGCAAATGACATCTGCAGCCTGTTGCTCGAGCCATTCAAACAGCCCGCGCTGTGCTGCCTGCACGATGCCGTCCACACTCAAGCTGATGATGCGCATACTGTCTCCGGTACAGCGTCTTGTTATCATGCCGGTCGATGCGACAGGCCATGTATATACCTGTGCAGTCTGGATTTTTTTTTTGAAACATCAACCTAGGACAATCCCCATGCACAGTTACCAGCAACAGTTCATCGCACTGGCCTTGCGTTGTGATGCCCTGCGTTTCGGTGAGTTCACGCTGAAGTCCGGCCGGGTGAGTCCGTACTTTTTCAACGCCGGCCAGTTCCATACCGGCAAGGCGCTGGCGGAACTCGGCTACTGCTATGCGGCGGCACTGGTCGAGTCAGGACTCGAATTCGACATGCTGTTCGGGCCGGCCTACAAGGGCATCCCGCTGGTCAGCAGTGTCGCGATCGCGTTGGCGGAGCATTTCGGGCGGGATGTGCCCTGGTGTTTCAACCGCAAGGAAGCCAAGGACCACGGAGAGGGCGGGACGCTCGTTGGCGCGCCACTGCAGGGCAGGGTGGTCATCGTCGATGATGTCATTACGGCGGGCACGGCGATCGGCGAGGTGATGCAGCTGTTTGCGGCCCATCCGGCGGCCCGGCCGGCTGCGGTGTTGATCGGCCTTGACCGGCAGGAGCGCGGGCAAGGCGAGCTTTCCGCCGCCCAGGAAGTCAGCCGGCGACACAGCGTGCCGGTCATGCGAGTGCTGGGCCTGGACGAACTGGTGCACTACCTGGCCAATGGTGGCGGCGATGCAGACACGCTGGCCGCAATCCGGCGCTACCGGGCGGAATACGGCTGCCAGTGACTTTACAGCGGCCAGTGCACTGCTTAGAGTGAGGGAAGCAATATCCAGGACAGATGCAGATGATTTCCACAGCAACACCAGCGCGATATTCCTGCCGCTTTGCCGCCTGTGTGGCTATGGCTTTGATTTTCGCTGCAGTGCCTTTGCAGGCAAAACAGCCAAACAAACCGGGCGCAAAGCACGAAGCAGCCATTCGGATGTATCGCTACAAGAATGACCAAGGCGTCATGGTTACGGCGAGCACCATCTCCCCGGAATATGCCCGCAAGGGATACCAGGTGGTCAATATGAGCGGTGTGGTGCTGGAAACCATCCCGCCCGAGCCGACAGCCGAGGAGCGCGCGCAGCTGGAACAGAACCGGCAACAGCAGCTATCGGCCGCCCAGCAAATGGAACAGGACAAGCAGCTGCTGCTGCGCTACACGAACCTTGATGAGCTGAAGAATGCCAAGCAGCGCAAGCTCTCTGAAATCGATAGCAAGATCAAGATGTTGCAGGGCAACATTTCTGCCCTTGGCCAGCAGATCGAGTTCGAGCAGGGCACCGCTGCCGACTTCGAGCGCACTGGTCGCCCGGTTCCCCCGGCGCAGCTGCAGAAAATCGAGGCACTGCAGCAGGAGCGCAAGGTGCTGGAAAGCCAGGTGGTTTCACGCCAGCAGGAACTGGCGGAAGAAACGCAGCGTTTTGACCATGAAATCGAGCGCTATACTTTCCTTGAGCAGCAGCGTCACGGCAAGCAGCCCTGACCGGTTTGCTCAGGTCAGTCCTGGGCGACAAAAGCCGAAGTGCGTGGGGCAAACACACCAGCCTGCAGGGCCTGCCATTGTTCCGGCCAACCTGAGGTGGGCTTTTCGCGGAAGCCGCTGCGGGCATATTGGCTGACCTTGCCATCGATAACGGCCACCAGCAATGCTGCTGCAGCGGAGGGCTGAGCCAGCGTGCGCAGGTTCTCCCGCATTTCCGCTTCCCGGAAGATCTGCCTGAACTGGGTGTTGAGCCGGTCAAAAAACTGGGTGATCCGCAAGCGCAACTTGTCTCGTTCACCGGCCAGGGCATCGCCATAAAGCAGGCGCGCCAGACCCGGGTTCTTTTCGGCGAAGCCCAGCACCAGCGCGAGGATTTTCTCGCAGCGGGCGACGGCGCCAGGCTCCTCGGTGAGGATGCGGGCAATGCGCGTGAACACGGCATCCTCGATGAATTCGATCAGGCTTTCGTACATCTTGTACTTGCTGGGGAAGTGGCGGTAGAGCGCCGCTTCCGACACGCCGACGGCTTTTGCCAGGTTGGCGGTGGTCACCAGCTCACCCGGGCTGGCTTCCAGCATCTGCGCCAGCGCCTGCAGGATCTGCTGCTTGCGCGGCAATTTTTCCGGCTGATTGTCGGCTGGCATCGTCACTCGCCTCGCGGATGGTTGGTGATCAGGGTGCCCACACCGCTGTCGGTGAAGATCTCCAGCAGCACGGCATGCTCAACGCGGCCGTCGATGATGTGGGAACTCGTCACGCCACCCTTGACCGCATCCAGCGCACACTGGATTTTCGGCAGCATCCCGCCATAAATCGTGCCATCGGCAATCAGTGCATCGACCTGCGCGGTTGACAGCCCGGTCAGCACATTGCCGGCCTTGTCCTGCAGGCCGGCGACATTGGTCAGCAAGACCAGTTTCTCGGCGCCCAGTGCCTCGGCTACCTTGCCGGCCACCAGGTCCGCATTGATGTTGTAGCTCTGCCCGTCCGCGCCGA
>CALMIC010000255.1 GCA_937864065.1 uncultured Cellvibrionales bacterium
TCGGTGAAGCGGTTTTTCGGTGCAAATTCTTCCAGGTACACCGCTGCCGCAACACCGACAGGGAATGACAACAGCAACGTCACCAGCAAGGTCAGCGCAGAACCGGCCAGCGCACTGCGGATACCAGCCTGCTCCGGCTCGCGCGAATCGCCCACTTCGAAAAAGCGGCTGTTGAAACGCAACTCCAGCTGGCCGGCAGCCAGCCACTGTTCGATCCATCCCACTTGCCGGTCAGTCAGGCTGCGTTCGCTTTCCGGCAGGTTGAGTTCACGCACGTGCTTGATGAACGTGTCGACCTGGTCATCGGCCAGCACCCAGACCGTGACCGTCTGGCCGAGCTTTTCGGGCTGCTCGCGCAACAGTGTACGCAATGTGTCGATCGCCGCCGAACTGACCAGTTCATAAGCCGCTTTCTTTTCGCCGCGCGAACTGATATCGGGAAACCGTTGTTGCAATGCCTTCTTCAGTACCGCATCGAAATTGCCGCGCATCAGGGCTTCGGGCGTGACCTCGTTAATTCCTAGCGTTTCAGCGTCAAGAACCACTTCCATCTGCAACCATGTCTGGCGAAATGCACCAATACCCTTGCTGAAAATGTCCGTGAACAGGATTGCGACACAGGCAATACCGAACAGCACTGACAGCATGCCCAGTGCACGGAAGAAACGCTCCTTGCGATAGCGTCGAGTCAGGCTCTTGTAAACCTTGTCCCGTGTGTTTTGCTGGTGTTCTGACGCTGAACTCATGACGCGGTTACTCATATTGCTCGCGGTATTTTTTCACAATGTGCAATGCCAGCACGTTGAACAGCAAAGTGACGACAAACAGCACGAGACCGAGTGCAAATGCCGCCAGGGTTTTTGCGCTGTCGAACTCCTGGTCGCCGACCAGCAGCGTGGCAATCTGTGCCGTCACGGTCGTCACCGACTCGAACGGGTTGGCTGTGATTTTCGCCGACAATCCGGCCGCCATCACCACAATCATGGTTTCCCCGATGGCACGGCTGACCGCCAGCAACACACCGCCGACAATGCCCGGCAGCGCTGCCGGGATGATCACCTTGATAATGGTTTCAGCCTGCGTGGCACCGAGCGCATAACTGCCATCACGCATCGCCTGCGGCACGGCATTGATCACATCGTCGGACAGCGACGAAATGAACGGGATGATCATCACCCCCATCACCAAGCCAGCGACCAGCGCGCTTTCGGATGACACCGCAAAACCGAACTCCAGCCCCAGATCGCGTACAAATGGCGCCACCGTCAGCGCGGCAAAGAAACCATACACCACGGTCGGGATACCGGCGAGCAACTCCAGCAACGGCTTCATCGCGCGGCGCATGGTGAAGCTCGCGTATTCGGAGAGATAGATCGCCGACATCAATCCAGCCGGCACGGCCACCAGCATCGCGATGAAGGAAATCAGCAAGGTACCTGCAAACAGCGGCACTGCACCGAAAGCACCGGACGAACCTGCCTGGTCGGCACGCATCGCAATCTGCGGGCTCCACTCAAGGCCGAACAGGAAATGCCACACCGGCACCAGATTGAAAAAACGCACCGATTCGAACACCCCCGACAGCACGATGCCTACCGTGGTGAGAATGGCCACCAGTGCACTGGCCATAAGGAATGCGCGACCAGCCTGCTCGACACGAATACGCGCAGGCAATACCGGTGACACACGCCATACCGACAACGCAAAACTACTCACCGCCAGTAACAACAAAGCCGCCCAGACACGGGTATGGCTATCGGCAACCAGATCACGGTAAGTAGCAGCTGCCAGCAGGATTTCAGCAGGCTGGTCATCACCGGCATGACCGCTGGCCGTATTGCGGATGGTGTTGAGCAGCATTTCCAGTTCGCTGGCCGGCAACAGGCGCTGTGCTTCCGGCAAGCCGCTGACAAAAAGCTGCGTGGTGATGCTGTCGGCAAACATGAGCCACAGCAACGCCAACAATATGGCAGGCACACCGGTGCAGATGGCGGCAAACATGCCGTAATAGAACGGTAGCGAGTGCAGGTGGCGAATGCCACCCCGCTCACGGCCTTGCCGCAGGGCTTTCTGCTGGCCCGCGAGGAATGCTGCAACAATCAGCACCAGCAAGCTGGCAAAAAATGTTCCGCTGGACATCATCACTACCCGTTACCGATCCATAACAAAAAAAGCCAGCAACAGTATAGCCATTGCCGGCTTTCGTGCCTGCTGGTGTGCCGCTTACTTCAGCGGCTCCAGTAATTTCAATGCATCAACATCCGCCTTGACTTGCGTGCGCTCTTCCTTGCCCATCGGGATCATGCCCTTGTCGGCCAGATAACCCTCGTCACCCCAGGCAGCCTCGCTGGTGAATTCAGCCAGGAATTCCTTGATGCCGGGAATGGAGCCGATGTGGCCTTTCTTGACATAGAAATACAGCGGGCGGGAAATCTTGTACTCGCTGGCCGCGATGGTTTCGAATGTCGGCGCAACACCTT
>CALMIC010000256.1 GCA_937864065.1 uncultured Cellvibrionales bacterium
GACTGGCTGATGCCATCGAACGTCTTGCGGGTTTGCGCACGGTTTGTGTGCACGAATTCGAGCGGGCCGATATTGTGCGCAGCGGGCTCGTACGCGAGATTATTGATTGTTACGAACCGGAGAGTTGATCAGCGCGTTGCAATGCCGGCCGAGACAAAGCCGGCAATTCGCGGCGTCTTCGGCAAATAGCCGGCATCCAGTTGCTGGATGGTGAAGCCGGCTTCGCGCAGGTAGTCAACGATCGGGCGGTTGAGATGGCAGCCGCCTGCGCATTTTTTCCAGCCGGGATTGAGGCGGTGTTGCCAGCGTTGCACGGCCGGCTCGGGGGCCAGTCCGTGCTCACAAAACAACAGGCGGCCATCCGGTTTCAGCACGCGACTGACCTGCGCCAGTGCCGACTGCCAGTCCGGGATCGTGCACAGCGTGAACGTGAGCACGACAGTATCCACGCTCGCATCTGCCAGCGGGATCTGTTCGCCGGGCAGGTCCAGCCATTCCAGCGGGAACGCCAGCGCCTGTGCACGCTTTGCCGCGAGCTTGCGCATGCCGGCAGATGGCTCGAGCGCATACAGCTTCTCGACCAGCTTCGGGTCATAGAACGGGAAGTTGTGGCCGGAACCGGCGCCGACATCGAGTACAACCCCACGCGCCTGTGTCACCAGTTTCGCGCGCTGCTGGCGGAAAACCCCTGTGCCGCAGGCGAGGTTGATGAAAAAGGGCAGGATGTAACGGTCGTAGATGTCCATGATCCGCTCCAGTATCGATGCATGCCTGCACTCTAGGCAGTGGGGCGCCCGTCCGCAATTGCCCCCTGCGCGCCGCTCGGCCACAATAGCGCCCTTCCCCAGCTTCCCGCTTTATCTTGAGGTTCAGCCCATGCCGTCCCGCCGTGATCTTGCCAACGCCATCCGTGCCCTGTCGATGGATGCCGTGCAGAAAGCCAATTCCGGCCATCCTGGCGCGCCGATGGGCATGGCCGACATCGCCGAAGTGCTGTGGAATGACCACCTGAAGCACAACCCGGCCAACCCGGGCTGGGCTGACCGCGACCGCTTCGTGCTGTCGAATGGGCACGGCTCGATGCTCATTTACAGCCTGCTGCACCTGACCGGCTATGACCTGTCGCTCGAGGAGCTGAAGGCTTTCCGCCAGCTGCACAGCAAGACGCCGGGGCATCCGGAGTACGGTTACGCGCCGGGTGTCGAGACCACCACCGGCCCGCTGGGCCAGGGCATCACCAATGCCGTCGGCATGGCGATCGCCGAGAAGGTACTGGCGGCGCAGTTCAACCGTCCCGGCCACGAGATCGTCAATCACCACACCTATGCCTTCCTCGGCGATGGCTGCCTGATGGAGGGTATCTCGCACGAGGCCTGCTCGCTGGCCGGCACGCTCGGCCTGGGCAAGCTCATTGCCTTCTATGACGACAACGGCATCTCCATTGATGGTGAGGTGGCTGGCGGCCACGGCAACCCGGGCTGGTTCACTGATGACACCGCCAAGCGCTTCGAGGCATACGGTTGGCAGGTGATCGGTCCGGTCGATGGCCATGACAGTGCCGCCATCCAGCAGGCCACGGCCCAAGCCAGGGCGGAAAGCGCCAGGCCGACCCTCATCATCTGCAAGACCATCATCGGCTTCGGCTCGCCGAACAAGCAGGGTAAGGAAGAGTGTCACGGCTCGCCGCTGGGCACGGACGAGATTGCCCTCGCACGCCAGCAATTGGGCTGGCCGCACGCGCCGTTCGAGATACCGGCCGACATCCGCGCCGGCTGGGATGCCACTGCCAAAGGTGCAGCCGCCGAAGCTGAGTGGAACGCACGCTTCGCTGCCTACGCCACTGCGCATCCAGAACTGGCAGCAGAATTCCGTCGCCGCATGGCCGGCGAGTTGCCGGCGGATTTTGCCTCGCAAGCCGATGCCTATATCGCCGCCTGCCAGCAAAAGGGCGAGACCATCGCCAGCCGCAAGGCGAGCCAGAACACGTTGAATGCCTACGGCCCGCTGTTGCCGGAATTCCTCGGCGGCTCGGCCGACCTCGCCGGCTCCAACCTGACGTTGTGGAAAGGCTGCAAGGGCATCAGCGCCGCTGATGCTTCCGGCAACTATATGTACTATGGCGTGCGCGAATTCGGCATGAGCGCGATCATGAACGGAATCGCGCTGCATGGCGGTTTCGTGCCGTATGGCGCCACCTTCCTGATGTTCATGGAATATGCGCGCAATGCCGTGCGCATGGCGGCGCTGATGAAACAGCGCGTGCTGTTTGTCTACACGCACGATTCGATCGGCCTCGGCGAAGATGGCCCCACCCACCAGCCGGTCGAGCAGTTGTCGGCGCTGCGTGCTACGCCGAACCTGCGCACTTGGCGCCCGTGCGACACGGTGGAGTCTGCCGTGTGCTGGAAAAACGCGATTGAATACAAAAATGGACCGAGTGCATTGATCTTCTCGCGCCAGAACCTGCAACACCAGCCGCGCACCGCGCAACAGGTGGCGGATATCGCCAAAGGTGGATACATCCTGAAGGATTCCGTCGGTGCGCCGCAGATCATCCTTATCGCCACCGGTTCGGAAGTCGACCTGGCGATGAAAGCCGCGGAACAACTGGGTGACGGCGTGCGCGTGGTGTCGATGCCGTGCGCCGAACTGTTCTGCATGCAGGATGCGGCCTATCGCGAGGCCGTGTTGCCCTCTGTCGTGCGCGCGCGTGTCGCGATCGAGGCCGGCCATCCGGATTACTGGTACAAGTTTGTCGGTCTCGA